>JAFWKS010000325.1 GCA_017511325.1 Erysipelotrichaceae bacterium | reverse complement strand
TAAGCTTAAGCTTTTTGTGTTTTATCTTCTGCAATGGACCTGGGGCATCTTCCAGAATATCCTGGGTTTTTTGATATTTTTCTTTCAGTGCCTTAAGAATATCGACAGAGAGATCTTTACCTATAAAGGTGCGATCGTGACGATGTGGGATTATCGAAATTCCGCATCACTAGGCATGTTCATCTTTTTAGGCATCGATGATGAAAGAGTGCTTGTCCATGAATATGGTCATTGTATCCAGTCCATCATTCTTGGTCCTTTCTATCTGATCCTGATCGGCATCCCGTCATTGATCTGGTGCAATCACCCAAGACTTCGCAAGCTCAGAAGAAAAGGAACGTATCGCTACAGTTCCTTCTATACTGAAAAATGGGCCAATCATCTGGGAGAAAAAATCACAGATGAGGAATCGATCAGATACTGAGTATATATCTGATTCCTTTATAAAGGCGATATGGTGCATCTTTGAAGTGATTGCCTTCATTCAACTCAAAGGTGCATTTTATTTTGTCTTTGTAAAGACTGTAGATAAGTTCGGTGTTTTCTTCGACGGCAGCCATGACCGGGTTTTTGGTCCTTGCCTCCTTGTCGCCTAAAGACAGGTAGATAGTATCGACCTTTTTACTGAGCTCATTGTTTCTTACAAAATCGATAAGACCAGGATACCACAATGATCCCGATGCGGATACGATCTTTGAAAAGACGTCACAGCGATATGCCGCATATAGGGCAAAGAGTCCGGCCAAAGAATAACCGGCCAGGGCATAATATTCAGCCTGCACGCCAAGAGAAGGAATGACTTCTTCTGTTATCTTTTTAAGATATTCATCACCCTCACCTTTAAAGTCTTCACCGTTTTTAAATATGGCTTTTGAAGGCCATGGTGAAAGATCTCTATTCCAGTCATAGCCATATAGACCGATCAGCACATAGTTTTCAATGCCATCCTTAACCAGATATTCATCAAAAAGCTTTATTTCACTTTGATCTTCACTATTGACGATGATGACGGGAGCGCTGTCTTTTATCGTTTTGTTTGTGATGCTTATTTTAAGATCATCCATTGATGTATCTATCTCTTTCTTCCTGGATCCTGATCATCTGTTTATAGTAATCGACGGCACCCGGAAGGGTATTGAGGTCGATGTTTTCATCAATGCCATGCATCCTTTTCAGCTGATCGGAACTGACGCTGATCGGTTCAAATCTTATCGAAGCATCGATCTTGCCGTCGTAGAACCTTGAATCAGTGCCCCCGGTAACGACATAAGGAATGACCTTGACTCCCGGGAATACTTTACTGATGGTGTCCTTGGCCATTCTGTACTGCGGACCTTCAAGGTCAAGGGAACTTGTAGGATCCGAACATTTGATCTCTTCAACTTCAAGATCGTATTTATCTGCGATCTTTCTGATCAGGGCGATGCTTTCATCCTTGCCCTGGAAAGGAATGAAGCGCATGTTGGCTGTGACATATGCTTCCTGAGGAATGACGTTATAGCCGTTTGATCCGCCCTGCATCGTGAAGCACATCGTCGTCTGCAGCATCGCCGCAGCCTGTGAAGAGATCTTCGGCATAACAGCTTTCAGCAGCGGTTTGAACAGCCAGAGATTGTGTAAAGCCATTCTGAGCCAGAAGTTTGAACAGTATTCAGCCATTGTCAGAAGCAGTCCATCTACTGCCGGCGTGAATTCAGCTTTAAACGGAGATCTCTTTTCGATCTCTGCTTCGAATTTGGCCAATCTGGCAATTGGCGTATTCTTTCCTGGAGTAGAGGAATGTCCGCCGTGACCTTTGGCGATGATCCTGATGTCACCATAGCCTTTTTCAAAAATACCGACAGCGGCGAAATTGCCTCTTACATTTACAAACGGATCTTCAACGATGGCACCGCCTTCATCACAAAGCAAGAATGGTCTGATGCCGTGTTCCACGAACCAGTTGGCGATCTTTGATGCGCCATCACCTCCGACTTCTTCAGTGCAGCTTGATCCAAGATAGACATCGCAATCCGGAACATATCCATCTGTGATCAGTTCTTCGACAGCCTGATAGAAAGACATGACGCCGCATTTGACATCAAAGCTGCCTCTGCCATACATCTTATCGTCGATGATCCTGCCTTCAAAAGGCGGATAGGTCCACTTTCCTTCAGCAGCTACGACATCCAGATGAGAAGTCAGAACGATCGGCTGTTTTTCCGGATCCTTTCCTTTCCATCTGACCAGGAGATTTCCGTCCAGATCGATCTTTTCACATGTTCTAAAAACATTGGGGAATTGTTCCTCCATGACTCTATGAAGCTTTCTGAACAGTTCAGGATCAGGTTTTCCGGCAACCGAGACCGTCGGGACTTCCACCATCTTCTGCAGCTTCACTGCATATCTGCCGATCCTTTCGCTGTCATCAGAACCCTTGTATACGCTGGTCTTCTGTTTGAGCATCAGCGTCCTGATGATGGCGATCAGC
>JAFWKS010000324.1 GCA_017511325.1 Erysipelotrichaceae bacterium | reverse complement strand
TCATTCCCGATAACTCTGACACTCATTCCGATCATTGTCGGAGCGGCTGTATTCGGACCTTATGTCGGTTTACTGCTTGGAAGTGTGTTCGGCATAGTTGTTGCCATCATGGTCGTTACGGGAGCCGATCCTTCAGGTGCTACGATGCTGGCGATCCATCCTGTTATAACCATATCTGTGTGTATACTCAAAGGCGCTCTTGCCGGCTTGGTCAGTGGCCTGATATATAAAGCTTTAAAAGGGGAAAACGAAAAACTTGCGATCATCCTTGCAGCTGCTGCTGCACCTTTGACGAATACTGTTACGCTGTTTGTTACATTGATCCTGTTTTTTGATTCGAAATTTACCGTAATGGTCTCAGCTTTGATGTCTATCAATTTCCTGATCGAACTCATGACCAATGTCGTCCTTGCTCCGGGTCTATTAGGCCTTATCCATAAGTGGCAAAAAAGAACTTGAAAATATTAAATTTATGTTAAGATAGTAGGGAAGATAAGTAACTTGTCTGTACAGTATAGAGAGTATCTGGTTGGTGGAAAGATACCTGTCAAATAAGCGAAAGCTACTTCCTTTGTTCAGGGCAATGCCTGACGTAGATCAGTGTTAATGATTTAGAGGGCACATATTCATTATGTGAACTAAGGTGGAACCGCGTTAATTATGACGTCCTTAGACAAGGACGTTTTATTTTTTCAGGAGGATCAAAATGAATTATTTAACAGGTAATCAGGTAAGACAGAAATTTTTGGACTTTTTTGTATCTAAAGGTCACATGATCGAACCGGGCGTATCTCTCGTTCCGATCAACGATCCGACTCTTTTATGGATCAATGCCGGTGTTTCAGGACTGAAAAAGTATTTTGACGGTCGTGAAAAACCAAGATGCAACCGTATAACCAATGCTCAAAAATGTATTCGTACCAACGATATCGAAAATGTCGGCAAGACGGCAAGACATCATACGTTCTTTGAGATGCTGGGCAACTTTTCGATCGGCGATTATTTCAAGGAAGATGCGATCAAATGGGCCTGGGAATTTCTAACATCGCCTGAATGGATCGGTTTCGACAAATCAAGGATGTATGTCACGATCTATCCTGATGATACGCAGGCTTTGAATATCTGGACGACTATGACAGATATCGATCCTAGTCATATACGCAAAACAGAAGATAACTTCTGGGAGATCGGTGAAGGACCTGGCGGACCGGACTCTGAAATATTCTATGATCGCGGAGAAAAATATGATCCTCAGGGTTTAGGTGACAGGCTATTCTTTGAAGATATCGAAAATGACCGTTACATCGAAGTCTGGAACGTCGTTTTCTCACAGTACAACTGCAAGCCGGGTGAGATGCCTAGAACTGAATATCAGGAACTTCCTCAGAAAAATATCGATACCGGTATGGGACTAGAAAGGCTGACAGCTCTTATCCAGGACGGTGAGACCAACTTTGATACTGATCTGTTTTTGCCTTATATTCATGCAGCTGAAAAATTTGCTGTCAAGAAATACAGTGAAGACAAAATGGCATACAGAGTCATCGCTGACCACATCAGGACCTGCGTTTTTGCGCTTTCTGATGGTGCAACATTCTCCAATGAGGGAAGAGGCTACGTCTTAAGAAGAGTACTCAGAAGAGCGATGAGATTTGGCCGCAATATCGGTATTCAGAAACCATTCCTTTTTGAACTGGTCGATGTAGTATGTGAAAACATGAAAGACTACTATCCTTATCTGATGGATAAGAAGGAATTCGTCAAGAAACTGATCCTTAAGGAAGAGGAATCATTCCTTTCTACTTTAGCAAACGGAGAAAAGCTCCTGGCTGATGAGATCGAAAAAGCCAAAGATGGTGTTTTAAGCGGTGAAGTTATCTTCAGGCTTTACGATACTTACGGATTCCCTAAAGAAATGACGATCGAATCCGCCGAGGATAAAGGCCTCAAATGTGACATTGAAGGTTTTAATGCGTGCATGGAAAAGCAGCGTCAGATGGCCAGAGATGCCCGTGACGTTGAAGAATCGATGCATAATCAGTCAGAAGATCTGCTTAATCTGACCGATGAATTCACCTTTACCGGCTACAGCAAAGAAAAAGATGAAGCTGATGTGATCGCTTTGTTTGAAAATGGCAAACGTGTAGATCAGATCACGGATGAAGGCGATGTCGTCTTTGATCATTCATGTTTCTATGCTGAGTCAGGCGGCCAGTGCGCTGATACAGGCTATATATTCAATGATGATGTAAAAGCCTTTGTCAAAGACGTCAAGAAAGCTCCGAACGGACAATTCCTGCATCATATCAAGGTTGAAAAGGGAACTTTCAAAGAAGGTCTCAAACTCAAACAGGAGATCAACAGTGCTGACAGGCTCAGGATCAAAGCCAACCATTCAAGCGTCCATCTGCTTCAGGCAGCTTTGATCGAAGTACTGGGCAATCACATTGCCCAGGCCGGTTCGTATGTATGCAAGGATTACGCCCGATTCGACTTCTCCCATTATGAAAAGGTCACTGATGAACAGCTTAATAAGGTCGAAGCCTTAGTTAACGAATATATCGCAAGACAGCTTCCTATCACTACTCAAGTCCTGACTATCGATGAAGCGAAAAAGACAGGAGCTATTGCCTTGTTTGATGAAAAATACGGCGATACTGTAAGAGTAGTATCGATGGGTGATGTATCCAAGGAATTCTGCGGCGGTACACACGCTTCAAATACAACTGATCTTGGAAGTTTCAGGATCAATTACGAGGAATCCATCGGTTCCGGTATCAGAAGGATCGAAATGTGCACTAAACTCGATGCCTATGAAGGTTTTAAAGAAAATGAAAACAAACTCAACGATATCAAAGATGAATTGAAACTCAAAAATATTGATCAGATCCTTGACAGGCTCATTCAGATCAAGAATGAAAATGCTTCTTTGAACAGTGAACTTAAGAACATCAAAGAAAAACTTCTAAATCAGGAAGCTGACTTGCTTATAAGCAAAGCCAAAGATAATGGTAAATACAAGTATCTGCTGCTTTCTTTAGACAAATATAGCGGCAATCTCAAAGACTATGCCAGCGGCATCAGAAATAAGCTTAACGGCGGCTTTGTCTTCATCGTCAACAGAAATGATGAAAAGCTTTCGATGGTAACTGCCGCCGGAAAAACAGCCATGGATAACGGCATCAAGTGTGGTGAGATCATTTCTAAAGCCTGCGCACTCGCAAACGGAAAGGGCGGAGGCAAACCGGATCTCGCACAGGGAGGCGGAACTTCAACGGATCCGCAGATGATCCTCAATGAAGTTGAAAATATGCTTAAATAGGATAATTCAATAGTGTATAATTGTTTTTAAGGAGGTGTTTGTATGGCTACTAATAACTCAAGAACAATGCTGTTTACTTCTGAAGAGATCAAAAGAGAGAATATGAAACAGCTTTTAAAAGAAGTTTCTGAAGCTCTTGAAGAAAGAGGATATAATTCTGTAAACCAGATATCCGGTTATCTCATCAGCAATGATCCGGCCTATATTTCATCTCACAAGAATGCACGCAACAATATCCAGCAGGTCGAAAGATACGAGATCATCGAAGAACTTGTAAGATATTATCTGGAAAAATGATAATGAAGTCATATCAAAAACAAACTTCACGATAGAATAGTACTCTCCATTTATGGGGAGTCTATTTCGTTAAAGAAAGAAGATAACTATGAAAGAGAACTCTATTTTTATAACTGATGATAATGGCAAAGAGATCGAAATGAAGATTTATTTCACTTTTGATGCCAATGATAAACAGTATGTCATAGTCTACGAGGAAGGACATGAAGATGAGCTTTATCCTTTGATCTATGATAATGAAGGAAATATCTATCCGGTAGAAGATGAAGAAGAAATGGAAATGATCGATGAGGTCGTATCCGGCTATGAAGGAGCAATGTCCAACCAAAATGAAGAAGAAGAATAAGAAAAAGACCATAATAATAATCATTCTGTCATTGCTGGCGGTTATCGCAGCTTTAATTGCCGGAATGATCATCTATATAAATCTCTCATTGAAACCGACTGATGCCTTTTTGAAAGGCAAGATCTGTCAGAATGGAGAAGAATCATGTGATGTTACAGTATTTATCGTTGATGAAGGTGCCTATGGCAAATCAACATTGGATAAGCTGCAGGCTCAAGGCATCATCAGAGATTCGGATATCGTCTATTACTACAACCGTGTCTTTACCGGTTATGCGTTTGTGGCTGGATATTTTGAATTGCCACATCAGATAACCGATGAAAACGGCAATCAGCGCGATATCACTCTTGACGAGATACTCGCATTCCTGGCGGATCCAAAAAACGCCCATCAGGATACTGTGACCATATCTTTTGATGAAGGTGATTTCATAAGGGAATATGCCAAACAGATCGGAGATAATACGACTGTAACAGCCGAAGAGATACTCAACTACTGGGAAGATGAAAATGTCATCCGCTCTTATATGAATGAATATCCTTTCCTTACTGAAGAGATATTCAATGACAACGTCAAATACTATCTTGAAGGCTATCTCTTCCCGGATACCTATGAATTCTTTGAATTCACCAACTGTGATGAGATTACCAGAAAGTTCTTTGACAGAACCCTCGAGATATACAACAAGCACATCGATGAATTCAACGCTTCAAGATTCTCAATTCACGAAGTCTTCACTCTGGCTTCAATCGTTCAGTGGGAGACCGGTGATCCTGAAGATTCCAAGCTCGTTGCGGGTGTCTTCGTCGCCAGGCTTGACTATCCGGAAGTTCTCGGTTCTACTGTTACGGCCTGCTATGCTTTCGATCTGACTAAAGATCAGTGCTATCATGTCGGCGATAACTTTACCTACACCCAGGAATATCATCCTTACAATACCTATACTGTTCAAGGTCTTCCTCCTGGACCGGTATGCAACCCTAATGAAGTTGCGATCAATGCAGCCTTGAATTACGATGATTCGCATGGCTACTTCTATTTCTGTGCCAATATGTGTGATGGCGGTACAGTCTTTGCGAGAACAGTTGCTGAACATCAGTATAATATCGACAATTATTTCCTTGCTTGTGCTTCTTAGAAAGGGGTATATATGAAACCTGAGAAACCAATCATCATCGGTATCGCCGGTGGAACTAGTTCCGGCAAGACTTCTATCGCCCACATCCTGATCGACGGCTTTCAGTACAACAAATCGATAAACATCATAAAGGAAGATGACTATTACAAGGACCAGAGTGATCTGCCAATGGAAGAAAGGGCCAAGACAAACTATGACCATCCGCTGGCTTTCGACTTTGATCTGATGCTCAAACATATAAACATGCTGATAAATGGTCAGTCTATTGAAAAACCGACTTATGACTATACCGTTCATAACCGGTCTTCTGTCACTGAAATCATGAATCCCAGTGATGTTTTGATCATCGAAGGCCTTTTTGCCCTATATACGCCCGAGATCAGAGAACTGGAAGATATTAAAATATTCGTCGATACTCCGGCAGATGTAAGGTTTATCAGGAGACTTAAAAGAGATGTCAAGGAGAGAGCACGAACAGTCGATTCGATCATCGATCAGTATCTGACTACCGTTAAACCGATGCATGATCAGTTCATTGAGCCGACCAAGCAATATGCGGATGTCATCATCCCGCAGGGCAAATCAAATGTCGTGGCTATCGATCTGCTCAAGACAAAGATAAATAGTATAATCTAAAAAAAAGATATATAATATCTAAGTTGGAGGACTTTATGGAAGAAAAATTCTATGTGACCGAAGAAGGTCTAAATGACCTTAAAAAAGAGCTGGAAACTCTTATACATGTAACAAGAGAAGAAGTTATCGAAGAACTCAAAGCTGCCCGTGCACAGGGTGACTTGTCAGAAAACGCTGATTATGATGCAGCCAGAGATCATCAGGCCAAGGTAGAAGCCAGGATCAAAGAACTGGAGCACCAGATCAAGAATGCCGAGATAATTTCTAACGACAAAAGAAGATCAAGCTTTGTCAGGATCGGCTCCACAGTAGAGATACAGGAACTTGATACAATGAACAAGCTTACCTATAAGATCGTTGGTTCTGTTGAAGCGGATCCGCTTAACGGTCTGCTGTCAAACGTAACACCGCTTGCGGAAGCTATCTTAGATCACAGAGTAAACGATGTATGTACGGTTGCAGTCGATGCACCATACGATGTCAAAATCCTGAAGATCAATTAAGGAATTTTGTCATATTCTGACTAATAATGAGTAGGAGGACCTGCTCATTTTTTATGAAAAAATTCCTTATAGCCATAATCGTATTATCAGCTTTTATCCT
>JAFWKS010000323.1 GCA_017511325.1 Erysipelotrichaceae bacterium | reverse complement strand
TGCCAAAGGAAGAAGCAATGAAGCGACAACAAAGACGGCTGGTGAGCGGTCAAAGAAATTAAAGATCATAGCCCAGAAGAAAGAGATGACAGTCGCAAAGACCCATCCCCCTACGGAACCCTCGATCGTCTTTTTAGGCGATACCCGTGAATTCAGTTTGTGTTTTCCGAATCTGACTCCGATCAGATAGGCAAAGGAATCGCACATGTAGGAAATGATGACGACATAACCCATCATCCATTTGTTCAGCTCCTGAATGTATGAAGTGAAATACAGGGCAAATCCGATCATCGTTGAAAGGATGAACACACCTGCAATATCGGCAAACGATTCGCTTTCATCGAATACGCCTATTGTCATCAGGATCAGGATCTCAAAAAGCAGGATCACTACATGATACTGGTTGAGATAAAGCAGACATAAAATACTTGCTGCCATGACCGCAAAAAGCAGGTAGTTGAACTTGTCTTTGTGGATTTTGACGAACTCATAAGAGCCATAGACACCAATAAAAGTCAAAACAGCCTTAAGTAAAGTACCGCCGAAATATAATGAAGCTATCGTAACGACAGCAATTATCACGCTACTTTGTAACCTTTGTTTCATCTCTACCTCCGAAATTGCGCTTGCGGCCCTGATACTCCGCTATGCAGCGATCAAGCGTATCGTTATCAAAATCAGGCCATAATGTATCTATGACTACAAATTCAGAATAAGCCAGCTGATAGAGCAGGAAGTTTGAAAGACGCATCTCGCTGCCTGTCCTTATTAAAAGATCAACTTCCGGAAGATCCTTGGTGTAAAGATAGTCAGCAAAACTCTCTTCTGTCAGATCGGAGACTTTGCCTTCCTTATAATCCTGCGCATACTTTTTAGCTGCTCTTACGATCTCATCTCTAGCACCATAGTTGAAAGCGAAGTTGAGGATAAGACCGGTATTGTTTTTCGTTGTTTCAATAGCTTCATCGATGACTTTCATTGTTTCAGCCGGGATTTTCTCACGATCACCGATGATCATGATCCGGACGTTATTATCCATCAGTTCTTTGATATATGAAGCAAAGAAGATCTTTGGCAAGGACATGATGTAGCTGACTTCTTCCATCGATCTTTTCCAGTTTTCTGTGGAGAACGCATAAACAGTCAGGCATTTGATACCTAACTTGTTTGCGTAGATGGTTATATTACGTAAGACCTCAACACCCTTATAGTGCCCGGCTGTACGCGGGAGTTTATTAAGTTTAGCCCAGCGACCATTGCCATCCATGATGATCGCGAGATGATTCAAAGAGTTCATTACAGCGTCATTATCTCTTTTTGTTTAGCTTTGCCGATCTCTTCGATCTTGTCGCTCATCTTGTCAGTGAGTTTCTGAATATCTTCAAGATATGACTTGGAAATATCCTCAGGGATGCTCTTGTCCTTCTTGATATCTTCATTGGCATCACGACGAATGTTTCTGATCTGCACTTTTGCTTCTTCGATCATCTTGTCGACATCCTTGCAGAAGCCTTTTCTCGTCTCTTCGGTCAAAGCCGGAACCGTTACACGCAAGACATCACCATTGTTCTGAACCGGCAGGCCAAGATCAGAAATGTTTATAGCTCTTTCAACATCCTTGACTGAATTCCTGTCAAAAGGTTTGATA
>JAFWKS010000322.1 GCA_017511325.1 Erysipelotrichaceae bacterium | reverse complement strand
TCCGCATTCTTCTTGAGCAGGTCGTTGGTCATGTTGGTGACTTCGCGCTCCGCTTCCATCGCCTGCTTGGAATGCTCGATACCGAGTGAGAGAACAATCTGATTCTTCCAGAGCGGGATGGTGTTGACCAGAGTGCTCTGGATCTTCTCAGTCATCAGCGTATCGTTGTTCTGAACCAGACGGATCTGCGGTGCCATCTGGATTGAAACCATTCTGGTCAGTTCAAGGTCATGCAGCTTCTTTTCAAAGCGGTTGATCGCTTCTGAAAGATCGTTTGCTGCCTGAGCATCTTCAGGAAGTCCGCTTTCTTCTGCCTTCTTCAAAGCTGCAGGAAGTTCATTGGCTTTGATATCTGCTAAACGCTTGTAGCCGGCCAGGATATACATCGTGAGTTCCTTCAAGTTCTTTAAATTCTTTTCATAGAGCTGATCAAGCAGGTTGATGTCCTTCATCAGTGTGATCTGATGATTTTCCAGGACCTTGACGATCTTGTCGACATTGGCATTGGCTGAATCATATTTAGCCTTTACATCATTGATGTTGTTGCTCGTCTTCTTGAAAAGCTTCGCAAAGAAATTTTCATCTTTTCCGTCAACATCGAAGTTGCGCAGCTGTGAGACCAGTTTTAACAGCGTATCACCTACATCATCAATGTCCTTTGTCTTGACGTTTTTCAGCGCTGTATCTGAGAAATCAGCGACTTTGTTCTGAGCTGTTGCACCATATTGAAGAATTGAATTCGTCTCTGTGATATCGATCTGTTTTGAGAAATCCTCGACCATCTTCTTTTCTTCTTCAGACAAAGCAGAATCATCAAGCTTTGCATAGCCAACGACATCGCTCGCATTGACGCTTGCCAGATCCTTTTCTTCTTCAGCTTTTGTTTCCTCTAAGTTCTCCTGTGGAGCTGTCAGCTCTTCGCCTAGAGTCAAAACGATTTTGTCTTCATTTTCTGCCATAAAACTTCTCCTTTTTAGTCTTCGATAAGACCCATTATTTCTAAGATTCTATTTAGATCCTCAACATCATTATATTTTATATTGATGCTTTTGTTTTTAATTTCTACTTTTGTAGCGTATTTTTTCTGCAGTCTTTCTACAACATCATCCATGAAAGGATCGCTTTTCTTTTTCACAGGTTTGCCGCTTGTCTTGGCAACCTTCTTGCAGAGCTTTTCGATCTGTTTTACCGAAAGGCCTTCTGCCACTGCCTGGTTTGCAACTTCCAGCATGGCTGCACTGTCTTCCAGTGAAAGTATCGTTCTAGCCTGACTGTAGGAGAGCTGATTGTCTGAGACCATCTTCTGGACTTCCTTAGGAAGATTAAGAAGTCTCAAAACATTGGTGATATTGGTTCTGGATTTGCCTAATTGCTTGGCAAGATCTTCCTGTGTATAGTGGTATTTCTTGATCAGCTGATTATAGGCATTGGCCTCTTCGATCGGTGTCAGATCTTCTCTTTGGATGTTTTCAAGCAAGGAGATCTCCATCATCTTCTGATCATCGAAATCCACGACTACTGCCGGGATCGTCTTTCTTTCTGCAAGTTTGGAAGCTCTTAGTCTTCTTTCACCGGCGATCAGATCATAACCGCTCACCGCCTTGCGCACCAGGATCGGCTGGAAAACTCCGTACTGCCTGATTGAATCTGCCATTTCCTGTAGAGCCTGTTTATCGAAGGTCTTACGCGGCTGATAAGGGTTTGGACGAATATCCTTGATCGGCAGTTCGCTCTGAGTCGCTTTTATATCGGACGTGCCGTTGGAGATATCATCAAGAAATGAATCAAAGTTATCTCCGAAGATCTCACTTAGACCTTTACCTAGTTTTTTCTTATTGGCCATTGTTGCCCTCCACATTATTGTTCATCACTTCTCTTGTCAAAGCAACATAAGCCTTGGCGCCTTCAGAGTTGAGCGCATAGTCATAGATCGAAAGACCTGTACTTGGTGCTTCAGACAGTTTGATGTTGCGTGGTATGTAAGTACGATAGGCTTTTTCTTTAAAGTGCTTTCTGATCTCCTGACCGACTTCCGCCGACAGATTGGTCCTGGCATCGTACATCGTAAGCAAGACGCCTTCGATCTTCAGATTAGGATTGAACAGTCTTTGGACCAGCCTTATCGTCTGTAGCAGCTGTGTGATACCTTCCAAAGCATAGTATTCGCTTTGCACCGGGATCAGTACCGAATCGGCAGCCGTCAAGGCATTGGTGTTAAGAAGGCCCAGTGATGGCGGACAGTCGATGATGATGTAGTCGTAGCTGTTTTCAACATCTGCCAGAGCTCTTTTAAGATAGGATTCTCTTCCCTCTTCGATCTTGGCCAGCTGCAGATCAGCACCGGCAAGATTGATGTTGGAAGGCAGGATGTCTAGTGGCGGTTTCTGCAAAGTCCTGATGCAGTCGCTGATGTTTACATCATCGTTGAGTATGGCATCATAGACAGTCGGATCACCAAGACCAACCCTGTATCCAAGACCCTGAGTCGCATTGCCCTGAGGGTCGAAATCAACTAATAATACTCTTTTATTCAAGTAGGCTAGACCGGCAGCCAGATTGATGCTGGTAGTGGTCTTTCCTACGCCACCTTTTTGGTTCGCGATAGCGATCTTCCTTGCCATGTATACCCCTTTCTACTTCTTCATCCTTATGACGATCTTGACATTGTCTTCGTATTCAGTCACCTGCATATCTGAATCAATGCATGATTGCTTGCACAGATCAAAAGCCTGTTTGATCGTATTGATACCGATCTTCAGATTATTGGAAACACCTTTGGACTTCCTGTGAGATTCAAGAAGCTGGTTGATGTATTCTTCGCTCTTGGAGACGTTGTATTTGCGGTTGACGATCGTCATGTATACTTCTTCAAGTTTTTCAGCCGGTACATTCAAAAGCGCTCTGGCATGTCTTTCAGTGATGATGCCCTGCGAGATCGCCTGTTTGACGTAGTCAGGAAGCTTCAGAAGTCTCAGTTTATTGGCGACAGTCGACTGACGGTATCCAAGTCTTTCTGCCAGTTCGCTCTGTGTCAGATCTTCTGACTTCATGATCTTGCGCATCGCCATTGCCTGTTCGATCGCATTGAGATCTTCACGCTGCAGGTTTTCGATCAAAGCCAGTTTTGCGGATTCATCATCGGTGCTTTCCATGATGATGGCTTCAATGTCCTTATCTCCGTTTAGGCGGCAGGCTCTGTATCTTCTTTCTCCGGCGATCAGTTCAAACTTATCACCGTTTTTCCTTACTGTTACCGGCTGCAGAAGGCCGTTTTGTCTGATAGATTCAGCCAGTCCCTTTATTGATTCATCATAAAAATCAAGTCTTGGCTGGGACTGATTGGGAATGATCTTATCTAATCTTATTCTTACTATTTCTTTTTTCATAACGGATTCTTTTTAATTATATTATATTTCCTAGGATATTTTAACGGCGTCGGCTTTACTTTTTTAAAATACGCGATCACCCTTTTGTCATTGTTGAACAACTGTTCATCAACTGTACTTTCGACCTCGAAGCCCATCGTTTCAATGGCTTTTTCTGCATCGGTGATCTCCTGTCGTCCATCCTTGCCTCTCATGCAGATGAAATAGCCGTTTTCCTTTACCATCGCACCGCAGACTTCGATCAGGTTGTTGAGATTACTGACAGCTCTGGCTGTGACGTAATCGTACTGTTCCCGATGTTCAAGAGAGAAATCTTCACCTCTTGCATTTATCACTTCAATATCTTTCAAACCGAGCTTTTCAATAAGGCTGTTAAGAAAGATGCAGCGTTTTCCGATCGGCTCTATAAGCAAGACTTTCAATTCGGGATAAACGATCTTCAGCACAACACCCGGGAATCCCGCTCCTGTTCCGACATCCACGAGCGTCCCCTGCAGATCTTTCTGCACCGCCAGAAGTGAATCATAGAAATGCTTATCCAGCACATCCTCATATGCAGTTATAGCCGTCAGATTAACGTTCTCGTTGTATTCCTTGAGATATTCTGCGTAAACGTTAAGCTGATCGATCATCACATCGTTGAGTTCGATATCTCTTTTTTTAAGCTGGCTCAGAAATTCCTGCAGTGTCATATAAATATTATACTTTGAAAAACCACTTAGTTTAAGCTAAGTGGCCATCATTCCTATTTATTATTCAGGACCTTTACTTTCCTCTTGGACATGCACACAAGGATCTCACTCAATTGACCGATCAGGATCCCGTCCGCAAAGATCGAAGCTGTATATTTTTTGTCGACCAGGCTTATTTTAACGTTCTGTTTCTGATCAACCGTTATTGCCTTTATGCCTTTGGTGTAAGGACAGATCGGCGTGATGCCAATCATGCCATCTTCCTCTTTAAACGCCGTTCCGCCAGCTGAGATATTGTAGGCTGTAGAGCCAGTCGCTGTGCATACGATCAGGCCGTCTCCCTTGAATCTTTCATAGCGATCACCACTGCTGTATTGCAGTTCAACAGTACCGCCGAAATAGTCTTTGCCCACAACTACTTCATTAAGGGCATTATATACAGAGCCCTGATATTCAAACTGCAGCAAAGACAGATCTTTTTGCTTCAATGTATCGATATCAAGATCATCGATGTCTTTTAATTGGCAGGCACAAAGAAAGCCGAGATTTCCGCAATTGATACCGCAGATCGGCATGTCATGATCCAAAGCAAGCTTGCAGCCTCTTAGGAACGTTCCATCCCCACCTAAGGAAGCAATGAAGTCGCAGTCATCGATCTTTCCTTTTTCTTCATATTCTTCGCCATAAAGCAAAGTTCCATCTTTTTTATTTAAAACGCAGATATGGCCTTTCTTTTCCAAAGAAGCGATGGCCTTTTTTACTTTTTCTATATATCTTTCTTCCGTGAGATTGGGATAGATGTATATCTTCTTCATACTTATCTATAATAGCAAATCCCCGTCGCCCTGATAAAGGTTTGAATCAAAAAAGACAACACATGGTCGTCTTTCACGATAGCTCATTACTGTTTCTGTTGCTGTTTCGAAACTTGTAGTTCTTCAACATGTCCGGAATGATCTGCCAGGCCAGATAGGCGACTATTCCCGGGATGATCAGGATCAAGCCCCTAAACAGGAATAAGGCGATTATCACGACAGCTGCCTCCAGAAACAGGATCATCCCTGAACGAAACGGTGAGATCATGGCGATATCCAGAGCGATCTTGATCGTCTCAAAGACCTTCTTGCTTTTTTCTAAGGCAATCACCACAAACACCATCGTAGTTTCAAACACCAGGAAAGCGAAGGTCACGAATATGCCTGCCGAAGCCAGTATATCGATCGTCGCCTCACTGGTCCTGTAATACACATAATCCCAGATCAGCACCGCATACGCCAGTATATGCAGAAGCCAGATCTTGGTCGAAAGACCGAAGTGCTTTTTAAAACTTTCAAAAAAGATCCTCAAAGGTTTATCTTCGTTTTCAAACAGATAAGCTTTGGTAGCGGCATTGAGCGCTGTAAAAGAAGCTCCAATGGTGATGATTGGGAGCGAACACAAAGTGGTAAAAAAACCAAGCAGGACGATATTGGTGAATCGCCCTGCCAGTTTTCCGAATTTAACGTTAAAGTCTGAATTGTCTCCCATTTTACTGAATCACTCTAAGAGAACCCAATGTCAGCTTGTTGGTAGAAGCCTTGTCGAAAAGGACATATCTGTTTCCGGAGAAATTGATTTTGACTTCTGAATCCATCGCAAAGTCGATGCTGCCGAACGCGACAGCTGAAAGCACGATGTCATCGATCGCTACAGACAGTGTTGTCTCCATTCCTGAAGGGAGTGAAGAAATGACTGTAGCAGTAAGGCCATCATCAGAAACATTGACGAATTCAGGTCTGATACCTAAGACATATTCGCCTTCCTGTGCAACATCGATCGGATCGTTAGGCGTGAATTCACAGATGAATCTCTTGGTGTTAAGGATGATCTTATCTCCTTCTTTCTTGCCATGACATTCGACAAAGTTCATGCTAGGATTGCCCATAAAGTCGGCACAGAAGATATTGTTCGGTTCACCGTAAAGCTTTAGTGGCGGGCAATACTGCTGCAGTATGCCCAGCTTGATCAAAGCTACTTTGGTTGAAAGAGTCATAGCTTCTGACTGGTCATGAGTAACATATACGAATGTTGAACCGGTCGTAAGATGAAGTCTCTTCAATTCGGCTCTCATGTCGTTTCTTAATTTCGCATCAAGATTTGATAATGGTTCATCCATCAGCAGAACTTTTGGATTCGGTGCCAGAGTACGGGCAATAGCCACACGCTGCTGCTGGCCGCCGGAAAGTTCAGCCGGATAACGGTCCTTGTATTCTTCGATCCTCATCGTCTTGCAGATCTCATCGACTCTTGCTTCGATCTGTTCCTTTGGCCACTTCATGTTTTCAAGACCGAAAGAGATGTTCTTTCTGACGGTCATATGAGGCCACAAAGCATAGTTCTGGAACAGGAATCCGATATTACGCTTATCAGGTGACAGATTGATACCCTTTTCATCAGAGAAGACACAGACATCATCAAAATATATCTCGCCCTCAGTCGGTGTTTCAAGACCCGCGATCATTCTCAGCGTTGTCGTCTTTCCGCATCCTGAAGGACCCAGCAGAGAAACGAATTCACCATCCTTGATCTCCATATTGAGTTTATCAACAGCCAGTGAACCTTTTCCGAACTGTTTGGTTACATTTACTAATTTAATTGTTGGCATTTTTATCCTCCTACACCTTTTTCGATTGAAGCTCCGGTGAGTTTTTCAACCGTAAAGTTAATTAACAGAACAACGATAATAATCAGCAGGTTAACCGCATTCGAGAACTGGGTATAGCCCTTCTCATCATAGAACAGCAGCAAAGTTGTAAGGATTCTGTTGTTTGCAGTAACCAGGATGACGAACAGGCTCAGTTCTCTCATTGCCGAGATAAACGGGAGCAGATAACCTGAAACGATGGTCGTCTTTTCGATCGGGATGATGATCCTCGTCATTCTCTTCACCCACGGAACGCCCATGACGATACCGGCTTCTTCGATCTCCGGTGACAGCTGCAGCATCGAGTTGACACCGCTTCTTGAAGCCATCGGCAGATACTTGACCGTACCGATCAAAGCCAGGATAGCGAACGATCCGTACAGCGAAGGAATGATCCCGTGTTTGGAAGAAAACATGGAAAGATATATTGCGGATAAAGCCATGGAAGGGATCAGGTAAGGAATAAAGGTCAGATCCTCGACCAGCCTTGAGATAAAGCTTCCTCTTCTTCTGACGATACTGTAGCCAGCCAGGAAACCAAGTGTACCTGCGCCTAATGAACAGACGGTCGAAAGCTTAAGGCTGTTCCATAATGTACGATATACTTCACGGTTTATGAGGATGCCGGACTCGGATTGCCATGTGTCATGTCCCTGTGCACGGCCGATCCAGAAGCTCAAAGTCAGATTGTTCAGATCATAGACGCCTGTGTATGACAAAAGCGATTCAAGCGCAAAAGTGATAAGCGGAATGACCGACATGCACATGACCACAAAGAATACCAGGATCGAGATCGGTGTTCTCCATACGCCCAGATGGAAGATGGAGATATTGGCACTCTTGCCGGTGACGGTCGCATA
>JAFWKS010000321.1 GCA_017511325.1 Erysipelotrichaceae bacterium | reverse complement strand
GGCAGTAAAGGCAAAAGTTGAAGACATTGCCAAAGAAGTAATCGAAGGCAAATGGGGCAATGGACAGGAAAGAAAAGAAAAACTGACAGCTGCCGGCTATGACTATACTGCAGTACAGAACCTGGTAAACAAATTGTTAAAGTAATCAATCTGATTGATGCTAAATCTGAAAACCTCGTATAATGCGAGGTTTTCTTTTGGATTTCTTTGTCTTCCTTTATCAGTGATGCTGACTGTTGTCTAGTGAACATCTATATAGTGCTGCTGATCGAATAACTGATCAGGCAAAGATGCTTCCGACACTGTCAGTCATCACTTCATCAAATTATTGATTTCTCCTGATCAGTTAGAAGAACATAAACAAGATCGTATCAGCGATCATTACAAACATCGCGATTATTACAGTTGGCCTGGAAAGGAAGAGTGAATACGCAGTCTTGGCGTTGCGGGCTTTCTGGATCTTGATGAATTCATATCTTCCGGAAATGATCAGATAAACGGCGACACCGATGATAGCTACAAGACCATAAGCCATGTACTGGGTTATACTTGCAGGAATTACACACAATGCATAGATCAGAGCATTAAACAGGATGTGAATGACGATCGTTGGAATGATGCTCTTATAGCGCAAAGAGATCTTTCCCAAAAGGAAAGCCATGGCAAAAGCTGGAATAAATTCGACAAAATTCAGGTGTGCCAGAGCATAGAACATCGCTGACATGTACATGGCGAAAGCCTTGCCGTATTTAGACAGGGAACTGATCAAAACTCCTCTGAAGGCATATTCTTCAATAAGCGGTGTAGCAAATACCAGCATGAACACATACAAAACATTATCAAGATTGGCATCGTCATATGTCAGACCGATACTTGAAAGCAGTTTTGATTCAATATAAAAGCGGGAAAAGATGATGTTTGAGGCATAGATCATGGCGATACAGATCGTAAAGACAACGATCGTCTGGACAAACAGATCTTTAAATGAAGCAGATGTGTTTCTGGTAAACTTTTTGACTGTTATCTTGAAAGTCTTCCGCATCAGGAAGAACGGTATCAGCGTACCAAATGTCAGGATTATAAAATAGATGCCATAATAGAGAATATGGTCATTCAGAATGGATGATTTTGTCTCTACCAGATACAGATGCAGGACATAAGGTATCAGCAGGACAAACAGTGCATACATAACAAGAAAAAGGCCTACTGTGCTGAACCAGCGCTTGGCGTATTTCTTGGATACTTTTCGTGCTTTTTTTTCCACATATTGATTATATATTTTATCCATTTTTAAGTAAAATTCACTGTACCGTTTTTTAAAGTTCAGATTAAGTTCACATAAGGTATCTATAGTAATAAGTGATGTGAAGATACACATCTTCATATTTATATGCAAACTTATTTAAAAACGCAAACGATCGCGGATAACAGATCGATAGAAAGGAAAAGATATTCTTCCTGATCATCACTTTGATCTATCAGCAGGAATACCAGGTAATGAAAAATGAAAGTAAATGTTAAAACTGTCCTTATCATCTTTTTGGTTGCCTTATTGGGATCAGGCTTAGGCACATTCGGTGTGCTCTCCTACTACACTCAGAAAAACGGCAATCCTATTGAAAATGACAATGTTGTCATCAATGAAGTGGAATACACCAATGTTGAAAAGTCTGACTATTCAAAAGCCATAGAAAAGGCTTATAACACAGTCGTTGAAATCAGCTGTACTGTTCAGACTGCTTCATCTGACTTCTTCTTCGGAGGAACCCAGACTGCCACATCGGCCGGTTCAGGTGTTATCTTCTCACAGGATGGCTATATCGTGACCAATGCCCATGTGCTGGAGAATCTTGTTGATGAAGACACGATCAAAGTAAAAATATATACTGGAGATACATATAAAGCCAAAGTGATCGGCGTTGACTCAAGGACCGATCTGGCTGTAGTCAAGATTGACGTCGATGATCTTCCATTCGCATCATTCGCTGATTCATCAGAACTTGTTCTAGGCGCTGATGCGATCGTTATCGGCAATCCTTTGGGATTAGGCATAACTTGCTCCAATGGTATAATCTCAGCTCTTGAAAAAGAGATCTACATAAATAACGTCTACATGACAGTTATTCAGACAAACGCAGCGATCAACTCCTGAAACTCCGGCGGTGGTATGTTTGATATCAATGGCAATCTGATCGGTATCGTCAATGCCAAGAAATCAAATTCTGCATATTCTTCAACAACGATCGAAGGCATGGGCTATGCGATCCCTTCCAACACAGTCGTCAAGATAATCGATGAACTGATCGAAAACGGTTATGTCAAGGACAGGGCTTCGTTGGGTGTCAAAGTATACAGGAATTCTTCCTACTATGTAACAAACGGAGTTATCATCTCTTCTGTAATTGAAGGCGGAGGCGCTGATGAGGCAGGCCTTCAGCAATATGATGTCATCACAGCTATAAATGATGTCGAGATCTCATCTTATGCTGATCTTTCCAAAGTTCTTGATTCAAAAGCTATCGGTGATGTTGTTACTGTAACTATATTAAGAGATGACAAAGAAATGAAATTTAATGTCGAACTTAAGACTGC
>JAFWKS010000320.1 GCA_017511325.1 Erysipelotrichaceae bacterium | reverse complement strand
TCGATGGGTATCCAAGGACAAAAGCTCAGGCTGAAGATTTGAGTCAGATCCTGAAACAGCTGAATAAAAAGATCGATGCAGTCATCAATCTTGATATCTCTGATGAGGATCTGGTTAAACGCATTACCGGTAGAAGATTATGTCCTGCCTGCGGTGAGATCTACAACATCTATTTCAAGAAACCTTCAAAAGAAGGGATCTGCGATAAATGCGGTGCAGAACTCATCCAAAGAAAAGACGATAATCTGGAGAGTCTGGAAACAAGGCTTTCCGAATATCACAAGAATACTCAACCATTGATTGAGTATTATGAAGGAATGGATCTGGTCAAGCACACCGATGCTTCAAAAGGCGTTGATGTCGTATTTGAAGAGATCAGATCGTTCTTAGAAGGGTTGTGTTAATGATTTCAATTAAATCACCTCGGGAAATTGAACTGATGGACATTGCGGGTACGATCGTAGCCAAAGTCCACAAAAAGATGAAAGAGGTAATAAGACCCGGCATCTCAACTCTGGAGTTGAACAGGATTGCCGAACAGGTCATCAGAGACAATGATGCAACTCCGTCTTTCAAGAATTATCAGGGATTCCCATGTGCCGTATGCACATCGGTAAATGATATGCTCGTACATGGTATCCCTGATCATACGATCTTGAAAGATGGCGATATAATCACTGTTGATGTAGGAGCCTGCTACAAAGGTTATCATGGTGATTCGGGATGGACCTATACTGTCGGTGAAGTAAAAGACGAGAAGGTATTGAAACTTCTGGAAGTGACGGAAAAGGCATTGTATCTTGGTCTTGAACAAGTCAAACCCGGCAATCATATCGGTGACATATCCAACGCTATTCAGACTTATGTCGAGAGCTTCGGATTTGGCTTGCCTGCAGATTACACGGGACATGGAATCGGCAGAAGCGTTCATGAGGATCCGTATGTACCTAATGTCGGCAGACCGGGTACAATGGAACTGCTTAAGAAAGGAATGTGTATCGCCGTTGAACCGATGGTCTTCATGGGTTCTCCAAAGTGCTACACACTGCCTGATGGCTGGGGCGTCAAGAGTTATGACCATTCATGGGCTGCTCACTATGAACACACTGTAGCCATCACTGAAGACGGATATAAGATTCTGACGAAGGAGGATTAGTTATTTGGCAAAACAAGATGTCATTGAGATCGAAGGCAAGGTGATCGATACCTTACCAAATGCACAATTCAAGGTGGAACTCGAAAATGGCCACGAGATCCTGGCTCACGTTTCTGGTAAAATCCGCATGCATTACATCCGCATTTTACCAGGTGATAAAGTGACTGTAGAGATTTCACCCTATGATTTAACACGTGGGCGTATAACATTTAGACATAAATAGTCTAGGAGGGAAAACATGAAAGTAAGACCATCTGTAAAACCAATTTGCGATAAATGCCGTGTTATTAAACGTAAAGGTCGCGTAATGGTTATTTGTGAAAACCCTAAACACAAACAAAGACAAGGTTAAAGAGGGAGGAAATTTGAATGGCTCGTATAGCTGGAGTTGATATTCCAAATAATAAACGTGTTGTCGTATCTCTTACTTACATCTATGGTGTAGGTCTGACTACTGCGAAGAAAGTCTTGGCTGAATGTGGTATCAGCGAAGACATCCGTGTAAAAGATTTAACTGATGAACAGGAAAATGCTATCCGTAAGGCTTTGGACGCATACAAGCTTGAAGGTGATTTAAGAAGAGAAAATCAGCTGAACATCAAGCGTCTGATGGAGATCGCGTGCTACCGCGGTATTAGACACAGAAAAGGCTTGCCTGTAAGAGGTCAGAGAACAAAGACCAACGCCAGAACCAGAAAAGGTCCTAGAAGAACAGTAGCTAACAAGAAGAAGTAAGGAGGATAAACAATGGCACAGAAAGCAAAAACAACTGCACGTAAGAAACGTGTTAAGAAGAATATTGCCAGTGGCGTTGCACATGTCCACTCAACATTCAACAATACAATCGTTACGATCACTGACGAAGCCGGTAATGTTATCGCTTGGTCAAGTGCCGGTGCATTAGGTTACAAGGGTTCAAGAAAGTCTACACCATATGCTGCACAGCTGGTTTCAGAAGCAGCAGGCAAGACTGCAATGGATCATGGCATGAAGAAGGTTGAAGTCAATGTCAAGGGACCAGGCCCAGGCAGAGAAGCTGCTATCAGAGCTCTCGCAACTGCAGGTCTTGAGATCACTTCGATCAACGATGTCACACCTGTTCCGCACAACGGTTGCCGTCCACCAAAGAAACCTAGAGGTTAAGGAGGAAACATATGAACAAATTTGAACGTCCTAAATTTAAAGTAGACGAATATGTTGAATCCGACAACTACGGCAAGTTTGTCATTTCTCCATTGGAAAGAGGTTTCGGAACGACATTAGGAAATGCTTTAAGAAGAACTATGCTCTCATCATTACCTGGTGGTGCAGTATATTCTATCAAGGTAGACGGAGTTTTCCATGAATTCTCTTCTATCAAAGGCGTTAGAGAAGACACGACATTAATAATTTTAAATATCAAGAATCTGATTTTAGATATCGCTGATGATGATACATATACACTTCGTATATCAGCCAAGGGACCTTGCACGGTCAAGGCTGAAGATATCATCCTTCCTGCCGGTGTAGAAGTTTTAAATCCAGAGCTTGAGATCGCTCATCTTGACAAGGGCGGCGAACTAGAAATGGAACTGCTAGCCAGAAACGGCAGAGGCTATGTTTCTGCTGATGAAAACAAACTGTTGTATCAGGGTTCATCACAGGGCATCGGCACCATTTATACAGATGCTATATATACTCCGGTCGTCAAGGCAAACTTCTCGGTTGAACCGACCCGTGTCGGACAGTCAGCAAAGTTTGATGAACTGACGATGGAAGTATGGACTGACGGTTCGATCAACCCGAAAGAGTCCATTGCTTTAGCATCAAAGATCCTGGTTTCTCATCTTGAACTGTTGAGCGAAGTCGACAGCGAAGTAAGTGAAATGGAATCTTTGATGAAAGACTATGTCAATGACGGAAGCACCAAGAAGGTCAACATGTCTATTGATGATCTGGATTTGACAGTCAGATCCTACAACTGTCTTAAGAGAGCAGGCATCTCTACAGTTGAAGAACTGACACAGAAGACTGAAGATGAAATGAGCAGAGTAAGAAATCTTGGTAAGAAATCTCTTAAAGAAGTAAAAGAGAAACTACAGGCTTTGAACCTCTCATTCAAGCGTAATGACTAAGGGGGAGAATTAATATGTGGAATCGTAGATTAGGTCGTACAGCCGATCACCGTGTAGCTCTTCTTAAGAATCAGGCTACAGATGTAATTCTTAAAGGCAAAATCGAGACTACTGAAAAGAAAGCCATGGAACTCAGAAGTGTAGTAGATCACCTCATCACTCTGGCTAAGAAGAATGATCTTTCTGCCAGAAGACAGGCTGCTGCATTCTTGAGAAATGTGACTACCAAAGATGGCAAGACTGCCGTTCAGGTATTATTTGATGAAGTTGCTCCGAAATATAAAGACAGAAACGGTGGCTACACCAGAGTTACCAAGACTTATATCAGACGCGGTGATGCTGCGCCGATGGCAACGATCGAATTAGTTTAAACAAACACTTAAAGCTCCTGCAAGGGAGCTTTTTGAATGGATCTTTCATTTTTTCAGGACCTATTCAGTGACGATGAATGAATCAAATATGATCATGGCTTAAATAAATGGCCAGAATACTGCATATAAACTTTTTTATTGCATATAATATGA
>JAFWKS010000319.1 GCA_017511325.1 Erysipelotrichaceae bacterium | reverse complement strand
TTAAAAGAAAGATCTTTTTAAAGACGCCTCTTTCAATCTCTTCGATCAGAAAGATCGATGACCTCTGTCTGATCGAGGCGAACATCGATGTCAATTACCCTGACCTTTATCTCTATAGTGAAGAAAAGCTTAAGAAGCATAAAGAGATGCTGAAGAAGGAAGAAGACTATAAAGTGCTTGATGAGGTCCCTTACTGGCATAACGGTGCCGGCTTCACCAACAAGAAACGCCAGGCTCTCTTTATACTTTCAAATAAAAAGCTGAAAAGGATCAGCGATAAAACTGCAGACATCAGTTCATTCACGAATGATGAAGAAAAGATCTATTACAGCGCATCAAAATATGAGCGCTTTGCACCGAAATACGAAAAGATATATGCCTACGATCTCAAGACCGGAAAGACAACCTGTCTTTATGATCATGATGATCAGATGATCGCAAATCTCTACCTGATCGATGGCCTGCTCTATGTCTCATCGGCCGATGGCAAGAGATATGGTGTCAACGAAACAAGCAGGTTCGCTCTGCTTGAAAACAACGAGCTCAAACCGTTTGAAACGCCTGATCGCTCCCTTTATAATGCCGTCGCTTCCGACATCGTGCTTGGCTCTGGCAAGCAGCAGGTCGTAAGGAACGATACGCTTTACACTCTTTCTTGCAATGTCGATCATATCGAGATCTGGGTCTTTGATAAAAACTTCCATTACAGAAAGCTGCTTGAAATGCCGCTGATCTCTCATTTCGATGTAAGTGATGAGAAGATCATCTTCTGCGCCGCAGATGAAAAGAGCCTCCCTGAACTATATGAATACCGATTCAAGGACCGCAATATCAAACAGCTCACTTCCTATAACACAGGCATCCTTAAAGATAAGTACATCGCCAAGCCTCAAAAGATCGAATATGTATCTGAAGGCTATGAACTTAACGGCTGGGTGCTCCCTCCTTATGGTTACAGTAGCAAAAAGAAATATCCGGCTGTGCTGGATATCCATGGCGGACCTAGGGCAATATATTCTGCTGCCTTCTTCCACGAGATGCAGCTATGGGCATCGCAGGGATACTTCGTCATGTTTACCAATATAAAAGGTTCTGACGGCAGAGGTGACGCATTTGCGGATATCCGGGGCGGATATGGCGGTACTGATTTCAAAAACCTGATGGATTTTGTCGATGCGGTATTAGATAAATATCCGGCCATCGATAAAGATAAGGTCTGCGAGACCGGAGGATCCTACGGCGGTTTCATGACCAACTGGATCATCACGCATACCGACAGATTTGTGGCTGCTGCTTCACAAAGAAGCATCGCCAACTGGATGAGCTTCACCTATCTTTCTGATATCGGCGGTTACTTCTCTCCCGATCAAAACGGCACGAGTGACGCGATAAAAGATCATCAGAAGCTCTGGGATCATTCCCCATTAAAATACGTGGACAACGCCAGGACACCGACGCTGTTCATTCATTCCGACGAAGACTACCGCTGTCCTTTGCCTGAAGGCATGCAGATGATGCAGGCTTTGGCTCAACGAAACATTGAGACAAGACTCGTAGTCTTCCACAAGGAAAACCACGAACTCTCCAGAGCCGGTCAGCCTAAACACAGGATCCGTAGGCTCAATGAGATCACCGACTGGTTCAACAAACATATTAAATAATAAAGTCCAACAAAAAAGGTTGTAGAAGCGATATAGCTCGATACAACCTTTTGTTTTGTTTATTCAGGAAGCTTAGGCAGGAAGCTTTTGTACAGTGCCAGATACAGGATCACCGAGACAAAGACACAGATGATCGCGTTGATCGCTGTCGTTCCAGCGACCCAGGTCGCAATGATCTTGGCGGCATCCTGAGGAATGCCCAGCAGATACTTGCGGTATAAGTAGCCAACGATCGGATCAGCCACGACATTGAAAGCTAAAGCCAGGAATGATGACAGCATCGTGATGCTGATGATGTCCTTGCGTTCCGAATGTTCTCTCAGTTTAAGCTGATCAGCTACGACTCCGGCGATCAGTCCGATCATGAATTTCAATATGAATGTCTTCGGAGCTGAAGTGATGTATCTTGGATCGAGCAGGTCGGCGATCGATAGACCGATCGCTCCAGCCAGTCCGCCATAGATCGGGCCTAAGAACCAGGCTGAAAGCACAACGATCGCATTGGCGATGTGGATCGCTGTTGAAGTTCCCGCTGTTACCGGGATCGTGATCTTGCCATAAGCAAAGGCTACATAATTGATAACGGCAAACATTGCCGTAAAAACCAGTTTTTTTGTCTTGTTGTTCATACAGGGACCTTTCTGTTTTTTAAAAGGCTTAAACTATATCTTCATCATCTACACGATCATCTGATATTCAACTCAATTGTAACACTTTAAAAAACGATGTCATGCCTTGTGCATATGTTTGCGCAGTAGGATTTCTGTTGTATCTGAAAAATCCCCATGATAAAATCTATGTCGAGCAAATATTGAAAGGAGTAAAGTAAAAATGAAGAAATTATTTACCTTATTATTAACACTTGTTATAGCCCTTGCGCTCGTTGGCTGTCAGAAGAAGCAGATCGTCGTCATGGTCAATCTGTCCGATGGCGATGCAGCATCAGGCATGCAGGCAGAAATGAATGAAAATTCAAATCTGAAGGATCTGTTCGATTCTTTCGCTGCCGGCGGTGATTTTACCTATGAACTCGATGCAAACGGCAACGTCGCTACTATCAACGGCAAGGCCAGCGATGATGCTGGTAACTGGGTGATCACTCTTAATGATCAGGCAGTTGAAGGCGACATCACAAAGATCGTTTTAAACAACAATGATGTCTGCGACATCAAATACGTTCCTGCACAGACAGGAAGCGGCCTTCTTGGAGGCTGGCAGGTAGCTGATATCGCCAGAGTTGAACTTACTGATGAAGAAGCTGATATCTTCACTAAGGCTATGGAAAAAGTCCTTGGCGTAGATTATGAAGCAGTATGTGTCCTGGCTACTCAGGTCGTAAGCGGAACCAACTATGCTTTCCTGGCACGCGGTACTGTCGTCAGCAACGATCCTGTAAGCAAGTTCTATATCATCAAGGTATATAACGATCTGCAGGGCAATGCTTCAGCTGAAAACATCGCAGAGATCGATGCCCTCGATCTCAAGACTACTGAAGAAGCAGCTGAAAATCTCTTAGGCGGCTGGGAGATCAAAGGCACAGGCAAACCTGGATCATTAGGTTCTGAAGAAGCACAGACAAGCTTTGAAAAGGCTACATCTGAAGTGCTCGGTGTTATCTACAACCCTGTTCAGCTCCTCGCAAGCCAGGTCGTAAACGGCACCAACTACATCGCCTTGGCACGCGGCAGAGTCACTGATGCCAACGCTACAGAAGGTCTCTACTTTGTAACATGGTATGCAGATCTTGAAGGCAACAGCAAGGTCAGCGACATCCAGAAGATGGATCTGACTGCCTACTTAGGCTAATAGCCTGATCAAGGATCAACTAATTAAAGGTGTGCTTTGCAAGCATGCCTTTTTTATTGTCTTGCAATGTTATTATTAAGATATAGAAAAGGAACTGAAAGATCATGAGTGAAACAAAAAAACCGGCTTTGGCAAGTGCAGCCAACTATTTTAATGAACTTCGTGAAGAAGGACTTGCGGAAGAAAGAGCGAACAAAGGCTATGTCTGGACATTGCTGATAGATGAAATATCGCACGTCAGGGCTTTAGGCTTAGCTGATGTCGCATATGATCTGAAACTCAACTGTTCACATGTCGGCGAAACACCGTATGGCGTCTATCGTGGAGAGATGGCTTTTGACTTCAACGGCGATTGTTCAGGTGCTCTTGCCATCCTTAAAATGATGGGTTTTTCATCCGAAGAAGATCTTAAAGGCTGGTTTAAAAACGATCGCTTCGTCATGAAACTGAAACAATACGACAAGACTGCTGAAGATGAATTCATTGAGACCTTTGATCAAAGCAAAGATGCGGCAAGTCCCGAAGAAGCTGTGGGCAAAGAACTGCTCAATTCTTTGATCGGAGCTTTTGTTTCCAGCCCGGAAAAAGATGAAAGAGATCCCGATGGTCTCTGGTATGACTGGACGTTCCATATGACTGAAGGCGATATGGGCACCTATTTCAAGATCAACGGCGGCATCATCCCGATTTTTGCGGGCAAATCCAGCGCAGAAACAGATGCGGCAGGAAGCAGCCTTGACGTCGAGGCCAAGGCCGCTTCAGCATTCACCGGCACGATTTCTGAAAGATACAGCGAGCCTATCGATTCACCTTTTCCTTATACGATCAAGGTCTATGATGAAAAGGACGTCCTGTTTACTCTTTACAACGCCAAGGGCGGACCGGTGACTGTCACCTTCAAAGGAACACTTTCGAAAATTCCGGTAGAAGATACGATCGTTGTGAAATGATCTATATCATGATATTAATCTGCATATTATAAAGGGCATCATATGATGCCCGTTTGCTTATTTGTCTTCTCTGTTGAAGAAGATATTCATATGTCTTGAGACTGCATCCAGGACCTTGTAGAGGGTCTTGCCGGTCTCTTCCTTGGCCATAGCCGCAAGTTCTTCATTGGCCTTATCGATCAGAGAATAGTCCTTGTTCTTAAGCATCTCTCTATCATATTTTCCGATTATCTCGTGTCCTCTTGAAGCTACAGCCAGCTGATATCTTTCGATTATCTGACTGCAGGTATTGAACTTGCTGTCAGCCAGTGCTCCGAGAAGTCTTGAATTCCAGTAGAAGTTATCAGTCGATACGTCAGTTTTGACGTCAGAGAAATACTTAGGAATGCTGTTAGTCCAGGTGTAGAGCGGACAGATCGTGTTGTAAGGATTAGGACCAAAACAGATCCATTCGATGCCCTTTAGCTCCTTAGGCATGTAAGGTCTGATCTGAAGCACAGCCATGACGATCGTCTTAGCCACGCCGATCGGACGATAGATTTTCTTTCTTGGATCGTCGATCCTGCCCAGCGGATCATATGGTGTTCCCTGATAGTGCGATGACAGGATGTATTTGATATCTTCAACGGTGATCTTTTTCTCCGGGACCAT
>JAFWKS010000025.1 GCA_017511325.1 Erysipelotrichaceae bacterium | reverse complement strand
GCCCGTCTCGTTTGTCAGACTGAAATACAGGACCTTTTTCCCTTGTTCAGCAACGTTTCTGATGATGTTCCATAAGAATTCTTCTTTCTTATGATGCGGATCTGCTGCAAAGACAATGAGATCGTCTTTTCTTAACCCACCGGTGAAAGCGTCTATTCCTTCATATCCGATGCAGATCCTCTTATTTTCCCTGCTATTCATCTTTTCTTTCCCTCAGGAGTTTTATCAGAAGATCGTCTTTCTGCTGTTCACTCAAGCTGTTTATAAAAAGATTCCCATTTAAGAGTTTTTTCAGCATCTTAGTTTCTTCAAATTCTTCCTTCTCGATATATTCTCTTACCTGTTCATTCTGAAGATGATAGCCACCTTCCTTGAGATCAGCTATGATCTCTCCTCCGCCAATGACAAGCGTTCTTTTTCTTCTCTCATTGACGATTGTGCTGTTATGAGTGATGAATATAATTGCTGTCCCTGTTTCTCTGTTGATCTTTTCAATGATGTTCATGATCTCATCAGACATCTTAGGATCAAGGTTTGCTGTCGGTTCATCACAGATCAGAAGTCTGGGCCTGTTGGCGATCGCCCGGGCAATGGCCAGTCTCTGTTTCTCGCCGCCGGAAAGATCCTTGGGGAATTTGTTTGCCTTGTCTGCAAGATTGACCATTCTGAGAACTTCTCTTGCTCTGGCACGGCATTCCTGCTTTTTCCTGTCCATCATTTCCAGAACAAAGATGATGTTTTCAAGACAGTTTTTATCCGGTAACAGTTTGAAATCCTGATATACGACACCCAATTGTCTTCTGTATAGAGGTATCTTTCTTTTCCTCAGTCTTCCGACATTCAGGTTATAAAACATTATTGATCCTGCTTCAGGAACCGCTTCTGAGGTGATCAGTTTTGCCATGGTGGATTTGCCTGCACCGGTTGAGCCGATGACATAGACAAATTCCCCTTCATTTACGATAAAGGAGAGTTTTTCAAACACTCTTGTCCCATCGGGATACTTATATCTGACGTTTCTGAATTCCAGCATGATTCTCTATCACCAGAGACAGTGAAAATATGTATAAAGAAGATCAAAACCTTCCTTGAGCATCTTTTCTCTGTATTCTTCCAGTTCCCTTTCTTTATCCCAGTATTTTCTGTCTATTTCTTCGTCTTTATTTCCGCTGTGAATCAATGCGTAATAGTCATTGATGTATTCGTTCTGTTTTGTGCATCTTCTTTCGTCCTGTTCTCTGAAACAGAAGATGATCCTTGCAAGAGTTTCCTCCCATATCTGGCCGAATTTCTCGGCCATTTCTTTTCTTTTTGTTTCCCCTTCTTCGCTCATGTCGGATTGCAGGTCCTCGTACTCCTTGATTGATATGCCCGCCTTCTCAATCAGCGATTCTTTGACCGGATATTGTCCCGGTGTCTGCTTATCTATAAATCTGCTGATCATATCAGGGATGAGTTCTTCTAAGTAGGCGTCCATATCCATGATGTCATAATCGGAAAAACCCCATTTCATTCTCTGCATAGCCCATTTGCAACTCTTTGGAAAATGCTTTATGTTTTCCAGAAAGCCTCTGAAGCCTTTGTTTGTTTTCATATCGAAAATCGAATACATATATCAGCCTTCTTTCTGATAGCGAACTATCTTTACTTCAATTCCTGCCTTTTCAGCAATACTGATCATGTTTTTAGTGCCTTTGCTTTCGCCGTTCCAGAAAGCGACAAGACTGGCTTCCTGTTCCATGGCATACTCCAGCATTTTCTTATTCCTTATCGGACCAGCTGCCCTTCCATACTTTTCCCAATCAGCCGGAAAGAGCGTACATTTGATGCTGTGTTCCTGTGCGTATCTTTCCCCAAGACTATCGGCTCCTCTGGCATGACCGGATACTATTTCTATTTCCTCTTTCAAAGAGTCCTTGAAACATTCATCCATAGTGTTCCTTAAAGTTTCATAGTCATTGAAATGAACACCGCCGGCAACAATGACTCTTCTGGTTTTCTTTTTTTCTTCCATCACTCTCCCTGCCTTTCATCCAAACTATTCAGAAGCATGCGGTCGGTAATTGAATTATTCAGATGGTCATAAATGTCTCTGTAGTGTCTTCTGATAAAATCGATACACTGTCCGACTTTTTCTTCGTCATATGGTCTTAGATCGTCCGGACATACGTTCCTGATATAAACTTCTTTGCTGCAGTCCACGGCAACAGGAACATACTGATCTCCCGTGTCTATCAAAACACAGGATTCAAGATGACTTTTCGGTCTTCTGCCCTGATTATTGAAAAGCAGTACATAAGGAAGAAGTGTTTCTTCCGGATACGCACGACAACAAATAAAATCAGAACCATGATCGACATATTCATAACTCTTCTTTTGATCTATGAAAAAAATGATTTCATAATTACCGGTAAATTCGAATTTCCTGTCTGATTCATACCCTGAATACTGATACAGATTGAAGTCGTCGTGATGAGGGCTGTCAAACGTTTTCCAGAAAGGATACAGGATCTGTTTGGTATTGTTCTTTTTATAGAGGATCACATAAACAACGTCACCATAGTCTCTGTACTGTTCAAAACGGTAGAACGCTTTCTTCTGAGAAAGCTTTTCCTCTTCGGACACATCCCAGTCCGTCATATCAGGATTAACTTCCAAAGGAGCGGCGCTTGTCTTGATGCTAATCTTGACTCTTCGAAGCGGAACTCTGTCGATCGTGTATGGTGTATCATCGATCCATATATGGTTGACGTCATCTTTGTCGATTACCATTGTCGAAACGTTCTCAAAGACGAACTCCAGTTTTTCAAAATTCTTTAGTTCCAATCCTGATCCTCCTTCTCTACGATCATTTCTGTATTG
>JAFWKS010000318.1 GCA_017511325.1 Erysipelotrichaceae bacterium | reverse complement strand
TGCAAAACTCAAGGTCAGAGATGGCAAGGCTTATCTTGTTCTGCCTGGAGGATATGAGACCGAAGTACCGACGATCAGAAAAGAAGAGATCAAGGATCAGAAAGTCAAAGCCAGCATCAGACCTGAAGAACTGGTTGTTGATGTCAACAACAAGGATGGTCTCAAGGCCATTATCGATGATGCTGTATTCCTTGGTCTGAATACGCATTACTTCGTTCATTTTGAAAACGGTGAGACAGCTGAGATCGTTCAGGAATCACAGATCGATTCGATCATTGAAAAGGGTACTGAGATCAGACTTGGCGTCAAGACCGAAAAGATCAACATCTTTGATGAGACCGGAAGCTATAATCTGGTTGAAGGTGTCGTCAATGACCTGGATGCTTATAAAAAAGGGGCTTAAACCATGGAAAACGTTGCAAAAAAGAATTTTGACGTTTGGAAAATTGTTTCAGCCGTTATTTTAGGACTCTATGTCCTGTTTCTGATCTATCCATTAGTCAAGCTGTTGTACAATGCCTTTTTTAGCAATGGCGTATTTACTCTGGAACAGTTCCAAAAGTTCTTTTCACAGTCTTATTACATCAAGTCAATTTATAACTCTGTAAAGGTTTCAATATTGGCAACGATCCTGACGCTGATCATCGGTATCCCTCTGGCTTACTTCTATCAGATGTATGAGATCAAGGGACAGGCCACCTTGCAGGTTATCATTATCCTTTGTTCAATGTCGGCTCCGTTCATCGGTGCTTACTCCTGGATCATGCTGCTGGGAAGAAGCGGTGTCTTGACCAAGTTCATTGAAAGTATCCTGCCGATCAGGATGCCTAGCATCTATGGTTTCAACGGAATTCTGCTGGTATTGGCTCTGCAGCTGTTCCCGCTGGTCTTCCTGTATGTGTCAGGTGCTTTAAAGAACGTTGATAACTCACTTCTGGAAGCTGCCGAAAATATGGGATGTTCAAATGTGGCACGTTTCTTCAAGATCGTCATCCCACTCTGCATGCCGACGATCATTGCAGCTACCCTGATGGTCTTCATGAGAGCGTTCGCTGACTTTGGTACGCCGTTGCTTATTGGTGAAGGTTTCCAGACTTTCCCGGTCGTCATCTACAACTCGTACTTTGCAGAAACAGGAAGCGACCATAACTTTGGTGCTGCTATCTCTGTCATTGCTATCGTCATAACAGCGGTCATATTCCTAATCCAGAGGTATGTGAATAATCAATTCAAATTCACTATGAATGCCTTGCATCCAATCGAGAGAAAAGAGGTGCACGGTCTCAAGGCAGTAGCTATCAATTTCTATTGCTGGTTTGTCGTACTGCTTGCCTTCATGCCTCAGGTCTATGTAATGTATACTTCTTTCCTGAAAACTTCCGGAAAGATCTTCCTTCCAGGTTACTCTCTGGATTCCTACAGATATGCCTTTACCCATTTGACCAGAGCTATTCCTAATACCTTCATCATTGGTGGATTGGCATTGATCATCGTTATCATTCTGGCTATCCTTATCGCTTATCTGGTCGTCAGAAGAAACAATATTGCCAATAGGATCATCGATACACTGTCAATGATCCCATACATCATTCCTGGTTCAGTTGTCGGTATTGCCTTAGTCATGGCGTTTAACAAGAAACCGCTGGTATTGGCTGGTACAGCTATCATCATGATCGTTGCCTTGGTCATCAGACGTATTCCTTATACGATCAGATCATCTACGGCAACTCTGCAGCAGATCCCGATGTCGATCGAGGAAGCAGCGATCAGCCTTGGTTCCAGCAAGCTGAAGGCTTTCTTCACGATCACCGTACCGATGATGGCCAATGGTATCCTGTCTGGAGCGATCATGTCCTGGGTCACGATCATCACCGAACTTTCTACGGCGATCATCCTGCACAACCTGAAGACGATCACTTTGACCCTTGCGCCATACACCTATGTCTCAAGAGGAAACTACG
>JAFWKS010000317.1 GCA_017511325.1 Erysipelotrichaceae bacterium | reverse complement strand
GGCTGAGATGATCCAGATCGAGATCGATGAAACACCGATGATCGTCGGAGCCACAAACGAGTCTAAGACCAGGATCGAGCAAACTGTAAACAATACGGTCTTAGTCAGTGAAACTTTTTTGTTGTTCATAAATATTTCCCTGGTATATTCTAATTGACTCATCTGGCTGATGGATCAATAAGGATATACTTTTTCTTTCTACCGATCTTTTTTGACGGAGATCAGATAACCGTTTTTAACTTTATGTAGAATGAAATCGTGTGAATGTGGATCTGTATTTTTCCATGCGGCTTTGACTGCTTCAGAAAGGATCTCACCACGCCTTATCCTGAAATAATGATCAGTTAGATGAGTCTATTAGAATTCGTATCCTTGACCAGGGTTTGTTGGATAAGTGCTGTGGGTTTAAAACAGGCACATACACATACATGATCACAGAAAGGAGACTATCATTCATGATTCTTACAGGAATCGACATCGGCAAGAATTCCCACTTCTTCACGATAATAAGGAAAGAAGACGGGGAAGTCCTGTCACAGCCAAAGAAGCTTGAAAACACTGCTGAAGGCTTTGAAGTGCTGCTTAATGCCCTCAAGCCCTACAGGAAAAACAACATCCTGATCGGTATGGAAGATACCGGACACTATCATTTCGCCTTACTTAAGTATCTGCTGGATAGAAAGTACAAAGTCGCTCTGATCAATCCGCTCACCACCGATCTGACCAGGAAAGCATCAGGCAGCACAGCCAAGACCGACAGACTTGATACTTCAACGATCTGCGAGGTGCTTTCTTCCAACAAGCTGAAGAAGCCCTACAGGATCTCAGAGTTCTCATCCTTCGATCTCTACGAACAAAGAGGACTGACCAGGCATCATCACAATCTCAAGGAAGAGCTCAATGTCTATACAAACCGATTACAGAAGTGCATCGACATCGTCTTCCCGGAGTATAACAGCCTGTTTTCCTCCAAATACGGTGCTGTCTATATGAACGTATTAAAGGCCTATTCAAGCGCTCATAATATCGCTAAGGCCGATATCCGGAACTTAAGGAAGTGCTTCGAATACAGGGTCAGAGGCAGAAGGATCTCTTTGACAGCAGAGAAGCTCAAGGAAGCAGCTTCTGATTCGATCGGCATCGATTCAGCTGCCGAGGTCATTCAGATCAGACATCTGATACAGCAGATCGAGTTACTAAACGAGCAGATAGAGCAGATCGATAAAAAAATAGAAGAGTATTCTCTGACAAATGACTCTCCTATTCTTTCCATACCAGGAATTTCCCACTTCTCTGGTACTTCCATTTTAGCCGAACTCGGAGATATCAACAACTATTCCAAAGCTTCGCAGGTCATCAAAAGAGCCGGCGTGGCACCTCTGGTATATGAGTCATCCCAATACAAGGCTGAACACACTGCCATCACCAAGAAAGGATCGAAGTATCTTCGCAAAACTCTTTATCAGATCATCCTGCCGGTGATCAGATTCAACGAGGTATTCAAGAATTACTATGATCTCAAGATCGCACAGGGCAAGTCACACCGATGCGCATGTGGTCATTGTGTCAGGAAGCTATTAAGGATCATCTTCCATCTTCTGAAAACAGGTAAGAAGTTTGATCCGGCATTATTGAGATAGATCTTTGAAGATATCATTTATCGACACATCAGGTTTTTCCAAAAAAGAAAGGATCTTTTACTCATGCCTCAAGGAGAATCCATATTCACGATTTCAAGGAACAAAGTTATAAATATCAGCTAACTGATCAGGTAATTCACATTTTCAGACTTTTTCATCAAAACTACTTGAATTTTATATAGTTAGCTTTCTTTTAGGTGACATCAGAGTGACGGCAAATGTTTACTGCTTCACTTCTCGTGACACAGGTCGCCACTATTAAAAAACGGCTTTGTTATCGGCGTTACCGATAATCACAAAAGGTCGTGGTGTCACGGCCTCTTATCCTGCTAAAAATGATTCAGCTTCTTTTTTACATCAGAAAAGCCCTGATACAGCCAGGACTTCTCTTAATCTGAATTATGTTATATTACCCTATATATCTTTGAATAAAGCTTATCTAAATCTTCATATTTTATAATTCTTCAGACAAAATGATTATCTTTCCGAATCGTGGCGACATATCGCGACTTTTTAATCCATACAGTAATTCGCACATTTCAGCAATTTGAGTTTTCCACAACGTGGAAAATTTCCACGTTTGTATTCTCTTTTATAACTTCTTCTTTTCCAGCGGCTTGAGATAGTTCTTTTTCAGCGTTCTTTCATCTTTGAAGAAAAGCAAATCAGATCTTGATAAAGAATTATTTTCCACTTTCAGCTTTGTCAGCGCTAATGTGCAAGACATATCCGCTACCTGGAATAAAACATAGTCTTTAGGTAAAACTCTTCTGAATTCGACGTTATCTAACAAGGTGCTGAAAACAGATGCAAGGATTTTGTTTAATTCAATCTGACCGTTATCGTAATATACTTTTACGGAATCAAATCCAAGAAAAAAATCGTAATTGTTTTTTATAAATATTGAAAGCTGCTTACTGAGCTTGCTTGCACTTTCAACATTATCGCCAATATGCTTCTTCTCGATGTAGATCGTTTTTACTTTTAAGTTTTCTTTTCTCAAAAAACTCATCAGAGTCATGAAGATCTTTCTTCTTGTATCAAGATCGATATACCTGTATTCTTCTTCTCCACGGATAATGGGTCCCGAATGAACACACAGATCAGGAAAGCCCAGGTTGCTCAATTTATCGTCAAGTATCCTGATCCCTTCAGCGATATCAACTGCCTGATCATGCAGAACCAACGAAACAATATAAAACGGGGAGTGATAATCATATTCACCCCAATCACCTGACTCATCGATAAAAATGCTCAATTCTTTCATTCTTATATAATAAAGACGGGTGTCTTACCCGCCGTAATGTGGACCCGGGTCAAGTGACCAGCCCATTTATACTATTATATTAGCAGAAATCCGCTTCTATTTCAATTATCACTACCAACGTGAAAATTTTCC
>JAFWKS010000316.1 GCA_017511325.1 Erysipelotrichaceae bacterium | reverse complement strand
TTGACAAACTTTGTGAAAGTGAATTTAAAGCCTATCAATCGAAACAGGAAAGCGATCATATAAGAAGTCTTTTTGAAGAATGCTGCAAGGAACATATCAATGACATCGATATCTATAACAAGCTGTATATCGATGGACTGTCCAAGGATGAATTTCATAACAGATTAAAGGAGATCGTTCTGCCTGTATACAATGCTGCGCACAATCTTGGTTTTGAGGAATGGAGGAACGCGTGAGTACTATCGATTATTACGACAAGAATGCAGAAATGTATTTTGAATATACAGTTCATGCGGATATGAGCGACAACTATCAGCGTTTTCTGAAATACCTTCCGGAAAACTCCTATATCCTGGATGCAGGATGCGGTTCAGGCAGAGACAGCAAGTATTTCCTTACACACGGCTACAAGGTAAAGGCGATAGACGGTTCCAAGGAACTGTGTGCACTTGCTTCCAGATATATCGGCCAGGAAGTAGTCAATATCCGCTTTGCCGATATTGACTACACTAATGAATTTGACGGTATATGGGCCAACGCCTCGCTCTTACATGTAGATAAAAACAGTATAGAGAATGTCATATGCAGGATGAAAAAAGCTTTGAAAACTGACGACATATTCTATGCATCTTTCAAATACGGTGAATCTGATAGAATTCAGGGTGAACGCTATTACAACGATATGAATGAAGAACAGTTGAAGAAACTATTCTCAGCTTTTGAGATCCTGGAGATCTGGATGAGCGATGATGCCTTGCCGGGAAGAACTGAGAAATGGCTTAACATTATCGCAAGAAACAGATGACAGCTGTTATCGCTTCATAAACAGAAAACAGAATTGATTGAATGATAAGAATAAACTTAGCGCTATTGAAGGCAATATTCGTAAATTATCTTCTGTAGAGAAAAACTTTATCGATTAATCCAAGCTTCACAAGACCTTCATTGATCTTTTCAAGATCATAGGTCTTTTTTTCTATGTTTATCAGTATGAACCTGTCAGCTTCATCAGCCGGATTGAAGGTCATTGAGTTTCTTGAGAGAAGATCGACGCTTTGCTGAACATTAAGCTTCAAGGCCAGACACAAAGCAATGGCAGTGTCTTTTCTTGGCGAACAGTTGCCGTTCATTATTCTGGAATAAGTCCTTCTTGGCAGCCACGCTCTTTTATAGATATCAGATGGTTTTTCATTTGAAAGATCAATATAGTATTTCAGCTTTTGAGCAAACGAAGAATGATCATCAGATATTTCGTATTTCTGAACTGAAAACTTCTTTTTTGAAGGCTTTGAGAGTTTTGATTTCCTGGCTCTGTTTATTACATATTCATATCCTGGACCGTATTCTTCCTGAAGCTGCCTTGTTGCCTTTTCTCTGTTGACGAATTCCTCTACGTTGTCGGCGATCCTGCCGGAAAGGACGAAGGAGTCTTCATCAAAAATGCAGATGATGACCTCCATGCTGCTGTGTTTCATCAGAAAATCATTTATTTCACTGACAGCTATATTCAGTGCTTCATCCTTGGGAAAACCGTATACTCCTGTAGATATCAATGGAAAGGCGATCGATCTGCATTGTTCCTTATAGGCGATCTCCAGTGATCTTCGATAACAGCTTCTGAGGTCTTCGAATTCTCCATGTTCACCATCAACCCAGTCTGGACCTACGGTGTGGATTATTATCCTGCACAGATCAAAGCCTGATGTCGCAACGGCATCACCGACATCGATCGATCCTATCTTTTTTCTCTGTGATAAAAGTCTTTGTTCTCCGACGACTTTGTAGATCGCACTGTCGCATCCTGCTCCGACAACAGGAAGAGGATTGGCGGAATTTACTATTGCGTCGACTTTAAGTGTTGTGATATCTGCTCTGACATATTTAATGGCCATACGATCACCTCAGTATCATTATATAAAATGTCTCATTAAAAGAGACAAAAATAAGTGTTTGGTCATATAAGATATAGCTGTAGACAAAGGAGGGGATCAAAATGTTCGGAGCAGTATTAGGTGATATTATCGGCAGCAGATTTGAATTTGACAGAGGCGGCAAAACGAAGGACTTTGAACTGTTCACAAGAGATGACTGTTTTACAGATGATACAGTCATGACGGCTGCTGTAGCTGAAGCTTTGATGCAATCAGGAAAGGATGCCAAAGAGGAAACAGTAAAGGAAAAGCTGATCGATGCAATGCGAAAGTGGGGCAGGAAATATCCTGATGCCGGATACGGTTCAAGATTCATTCACTGGCTTTTTGCTGTGAAACCCCAGCCTTACAATTCCTGGGGCAACGGTT
>JAFWKS010000315.1 GCA_017511325.1 Erysipelotrichaceae bacterium | reverse complement strand
GATTTTTTCATTTTCGTTCTCCTTTTTCTTTCATTTCACAAAGTTACAGGACAACCGGAATAAATAAAAAGTCCGGCAGCTTTCTAATACCGGACTCTAAGATCTTTTTGAGTTATTATCTATCAACCAAAAAATTTACGCACAAAGAGTCCGGTAAATATGATGGTGATGATGTCTAACGTCCATGTATAATTTCATATCCCGTCTCCTTTGTGATTAAACTCAGTTTACTTCCAAATGTCTGCCAAAGTCAACATCTTTGTCTGGCTATTTGAAGCTGATGTCCTGCTTTTTGAAAAATCTCTCCATTTTTTTCATAAGATCATCGTTATCTGAAAACATATTGTATAAGCCGTCTTCGCTTAAAACACCTCTTTTAAGATCTTTGGGAAGCTTTCCTTTTTCGTCGTCTTCAAAATCTTTTTTCCATTCATTGGAGAAATAGTATTCCGCAAGTTCATCGATCTTCTTCTGTGCTCTGCTGTATTTCCTGAAGCTCTTTTCAAGTTCTTTGATCGCTTCATTGCTTTCATCCATCAGCTTTTCCATCTTTGCGATCCTTTCGATCTGTTCACTCTTCTTCATCGTCATTCTCCTCTTGCATCCTTCCATTTCAGATAGGCATTATATAGGACATTTTTTGAAAAACCGTACTTGCCGCTTACTTCATTTATGGCCTGCTTGCTTTTTGCACCGCCATCGATCAGTCCTTCGACTTCTTCGAGCAGTTCTTCAATATCTGTATCTTCGTTTTCCTTTGTGTATCCTTCGACGATCAGGACCATCTCGCCTTTAAGCTCGTGGAGCTCACAGAGTTTAGATAAAGTGCCACGATGATACTCTTCGTGGACCTTGGTGAGTTCTCTGGCCAGACAGGCTTTGCGATCGCCAAGCACTTCATACATCAGTTTCAGAGTCTTTTCGATCCGATGCGGAGCTTCATAGAAGATGATCGTATAGGGAAAGCTCTTCAGCTGTTCAAGTTCTTTTCTCGCCTGAGAAGTCTTGGCGTTAAGAAAGCCGTAGAAAAGATAGTGATTGGTATTAAGGCCTGAAGCCACCAGGGCGTTAAGCGCAGCGTTAGGTCCGGATACAGTCACGATCCTAAAACCGTTAGAGATCACTTCATTGACCAGAAGATAGCCGGGATCAGAGATAAGCGGATAGCCGGCATCAGATACCAGCGCCACATTATTCCCTTCTTCCAGAAGCTTGATGATGCCTTTGGAAGATTCCTCTTCGTTGAAGTTGTGATATGTGATCATTCTGGTGTGGATGTCAAAATGACTGAGCAGTTTGATGGTGTTCCTGGTGTCCTCACAGGCGATCACATCGACACTTCTTAAAGTATCCAATGTCCGATCAGATACTTCGCTAAGATTCCCTATCGGTGTCGCAACCAAAAAAAGTGTTGCTTTATCAGGCAGCGACACTTTCTTCCTCACTTTCTTCTTTCTTGACAGGCTTGTTGTACTTGCCTTTGGCAATCAGATCTTCAAGCGAAATGAAGATCGCATGTTCACGGTTTTCCAGCTTGCAGTTTTTCGCAATGACGTTCATGGATGTTATCTTGAAGCGTTCGCCTTCAAATTCCACCTGGGAATTGAGCTTCGGCAGTTCTTTTCTGAGATCCTTGTAAGCTTCATCCTCAAAGCGCAGACAGCACATCAGGTTTCCGCACTGTCCTGAGAGTTTCTGAATATTCAGTGCCAGCAGCTGGTTCTTGGCCATGTTGATCGAGATACGATCAAAGTCACCGATGAATTTCGCGCAGCACAGTTCCCTGCCACAGACACCGATGCCAGACACCATCTTGGCCTTGTCTCTGGTACCGACCTGTCTTAGATCGATACGGCAGTGGAAGATCGATGCCAGGACCTTCAAAAGTTCTCTGAAGTCGACACGGTCATCAGCCAGATAGGTAAAGGTTATCTTGGCACGATCAAGCGTGTATTCTGCCGAGATGACATTCATCTTCAGATCAAGATTGTCAGATTCTTCCTGGCAGATGAGCTTGGCCTGTTTGGCATCTTCCTTGTTTCTTTCAAACTGGCGCAGGTCATTTTCATTGGCCTTGTGCATGATCGGTTTGATCTCCATGCTGACATTCGGGGCAAAGAAAGGTTCGGATACGACCTGGCCGTATTCAATGCCTCTTTGAGTCTCAACGATCACTCCGTCTCCGTTTTTGATGGAATCGTCCACCGTTGAGAATGTATATGTTTTATTTGTCGTT
>JAFWKS010000314.1 GCA_017511325.1 Erysipelotrichaceae bacterium | reverse complement strand
CGATCCGAGTTTAAGATGCGATGATGTCATCACCGCTCTGGAAGAATTCAAATACGGTTCGATCAAGGAAAAGGTCGGCCATCTTGAGTTTGAACTCGAAAGAGATCCCGAATCGTTCTTCATCCTCAAGACGTTCTCCAACAACTATCCGCCTTATTCAACGATGCGCTACTACGCTTTAAAGAAAGACGAAAAGTATGAAGAGCGCAGAAAGGTCAAATTCATTTGAGCAAACGATTCACGCCTGCCAAAGATGATGATGACAGAAACTTCAGCGTCGAAGCCAACACCAACAGACGTTTTCCCTTCGACAGGTTCCCTGAATTCCGTCAGGTTTCACCCTACAAATATCAGGCGGTGCACCTCAGCAAAAATGAAGCGAAGTCTCTGGTTAGACGTTTAAGGCTAAGAGGCTTTACCGTCATCTGGTACAGGAATATCTGGGCGAAAGGCGATAACTACCGCCGCATCTTTCTTGAGTCGCAGGGCGAAACGTGCCGCTGCGTCTATTGCGGAAAGTTCTTCCCGAAGAAAAGCATCACCGTGGATCACGTCATTCCCGCCGATCTGGCCAAGCGTTCCCCGTACATCAGATGGAAACTGGAAAGAAAGGGCTACAAGTCGATCGATGATCCGCGAAACCTTGTGGCAGCCTGTTACCGCTGCAACAACAGGAAAAAGAATCTCAATCTTTTCCGTTACAGGTTTCTGGCGAAGTATGGAAGATACGACTGGTTTTGGCGTTTGCGCACGATGCTGATCATTCTGGCAGTGATCATCGTTTTGCTGACAGGAGCCCTGATCGTCAACTACGCAACGCATCATTCCTTCGCGGAGATCGTCTCAGGCTTCGAGAATTTCATAACGAATACGCTGCTTAATGTCATTGACACAATAACAGGAGAAAAGAAATAAACATGATAAACAACACAAAACAGCTGAAGCTGCTTGAAGAATATTTATCCAGGTACGACGAGATCAAAGGACATCTGGTATGTATCAATGTTGTTGATGAACTGGAGTCTAATCCGCCATCCATGGCCTTGAACTGCGTAAAGATGCTGACGTATCTTACCGCGCTGGTCGTCGTATTCCTGGTGATCAAAAGCATTGTGCTCAAGGTGATCCTGTCGATCATTTTGATCGTCATACTCATCTACCTTGTTGACGCCATGAGTTTCATAGCAGACGTCAATTCCAACTGGGATGCCTATCTGGCAAATCGAAAGGAGAGCAAGGTTGCACTGGAAAAGATCCTGAGCAGATATAAAACCCTGCTTGATATCGAAGGCTTCCCGCCAGCCGACTATTTCATGAAGCACAATGTAACGATCATTCTGAGGCGAATGCGTCTGGATGGCGTTGACGTAAAAAAAGCGATCGAACTTGAGAAAGATAACATTCTCTACACTTTACGGGAGGTGGTTTAGCATGTATCAGGAATTCATCAGGGAATTTAAAGAGCTTGAGTCATACACCAGAGACCTTGAAGAACAGAGCGTCTTTGAATATGAAAACACCCTGCCTACGGAGGACAGGGAAAAACTGAAGGTCTGCCGCATCATCAGAAACTATATGCAGCACAACACCGATTCAGGAGACTTCGTTCTGATAGGCAAGGGTATGGTTGATTTCATACACGAACTCAATATGCGTTTCGAATTAAGATTCACGCACGTCGCCGACAAGACGAAAAAGATAAAGCCTATCGGTTTTGACACCACTCTACAGGAATGCGCATCCATTCTGGCAAAGTATGAATTTGCCCCGATCGTCGATAAAGACAAAAACATCATCGGAGCTTTGGACCGTCTGATGTTTGCCTCCCTCATCTCGGAGGGCAACAGGCTGACGGTCAAAATCAAATCACTGCTCAAGGATAACGAGAAACTCTTTGCCCGCTCCCTTAACGGTTACAGGTTCGCTTCCCCCGAGGAAAGACTTGAATTATACCGTGAGAAAGAACGCATCATCGTCAAGGATGCAAACGGCGCCTATAAGGGTATCGTGGTCTGGTGAATGAGGGACAGGTAAAAAAATGAAAGCAGCAGCTCTTATTCACCTCGAAGCATTAAAACATTACACATCATTAACACAATATGTTTTCTGGGCACCCAGGTGCCCAAGATCTTACAGGAGGGCTATATAATGCCAAACAAAGAAGAAAAAGAAGATATCAGCGAAGAGATCGTGGAATATCTGCAGAATTTAAAAATCGGAAACTTCCTCAAAAGCAGGAAACCCCTGTATATCCTCGGGATCCTGTTTGCACTGGTTGCGGGACTTAAATCCGTATACATGGTCAAGGATTCCCAGCGTGCCATCATCACCACATTCGGCACGGTAAGCAAGGTAACGGAAGCGGGAATGCATCTGAAGATCCCTTTCATACAGAAGGCCAGCATCATAGATGTATCAACCCACGGCCAGTCCCTTGGCTATGAGATAGCCGACTCGACACAATACTACGGCAATTCCGAGAATCCCGAGATGATCACGTCAGACTTTAACCTGATCAACGTGGACTTCTACATGGAATACAAAGTTTCGGATCCCGTAGCGTTTGTATACAACTCGGAAGATGCCGAGCTGATCCTCACGAACGAGGCCATGTCGTCGATCCGCGGGATCATCTCCGATTATCCGGTCGATGAAGTCATGACGACGGCCAAAGGGG
>JAFWKS010000313.1 GCA_017511325.1 Erysipelotrichaceae bacterium | reverse complement strand
CGCTTTTGATCTGCTCAAAGAGCTGTTCATTTGCATCCAGCGTCTCTGTTGCTTCGCTTATGAGTTTGTCTCTTAGATAGGACTGCTGTCTGGCCACGACGTTTTCCAGATCCACTCTTTTTTCTTCGATGTATCTGTCGTATTCATCACTGTTGGAAAGGATATCCTTGGCTCCATCAAGTGTGACATACATGGTGGTGTAGTATTCAGAGATGAAGTTGACATTGGGGATGAGGATAATTCCATCGATCTCTTCATTGTTGAAATTGGAAGCACCGTACATTTTACCGATGTAAAGCGGCGATTCGATGACGCCAACGATCGTGTATTCGTTTTCTGAAAGATAGTCATTGATGTCCTTGCTACCGTAATCCAGGACAAAACGATCACCGATCTTGTAGACCTTTCCGAAATCGTTATAAACATAAAGACACTCGTTCTTCTTTTCAGGCAGGCGTCCGTTTTTCAGATTGTAATTATTGATATTCTTGGATATTTCCGAAACCCTGATGACTTTGGAGACACCGGATATATCGGTACCGTGGCAGTCTATCTCTTTGGAGATGTAGACCGATTCTATGCCATCGGCATTTTTAACTGCTGCATAGTCTTCTTCACAGAAACCATACGGTGAATAGACGACCAGATCCTGCAGATTATATTCGTCATAATAGCGATCGACACTTTTCCTCATTACCTCAGGCGTCGACATCAGCCCCATCATGAAACCGGCACCGATCATAACGATAAGTGTCAGTGACAGAAAACGTCTGAATGTTCTGACAATCAGTCTGAAAGTTTCGATTCTGAACATCTTAGTACTCTATATCCTCAGCCTTCATTGGTTTCTTGTTGTATTTGATTGATTCGACTCTGCCCGATCTTACTCTGATGATCTTGTTGCCCATATCGGCCAGTGCGGAGTTGTGGGTAACGATGACTACAGTCATATTCTCCTTGAAGGCCATATCCTGCAGGACCTTCAATACCTGTTTTCCGGTCTGATAGTCCAAAGCTCCGGTAGGTTCATCACAAAGCAAAAGCTTAGGGTTTTTAGCCACGGCTCTGGCAATGGCGACACGCTGCTGTTCGCCTCCTGATAACTGGGAAGGGAAGTTGTCGATACGATCGGATAATCCTACCAGCCTTAAGGTCTCGACAGGGTCAAGAGGATTCTTGCAGATCTGAAGGGCCAGTTCGACATTCTCCTTGGCTGTCAGGTTCTGGACCAGGTTGTAGAACTGGAAGACGAAACCGATATCATTGCGGCGGTATTCGCAAAGCTGCTTGTCGTTGAATTTGGCGATATTCTTTTCATCAATGATCACATCACCCAGAGTTACGTTGTCCATACCGCCCAGGATATTCAGTATCGTAGTCTTTCCGGCACCGGAAGCACCAAGTATTACGACAAACTCGCCTTTTTCAACAGTAAAAGACATCTCATCGAGAGCCTTGATCTCGACTTCACCCATCTGATAGATCTTTGATACCTTATCGAATTCAATGTATGACATAGCAACTCACTTTCCTTATTAATTTATTAAATATATTATCTT
>JAFWKS010000312.1 GCA_017511325.1 Erysipelotrichaceae bacterium | reverse complement strand
GGCTGAGATGATCCAGATCGAGATCGATGAAACACCGATGATCGTCGGAGCCACAAACGAGTCTAAGACCAGGATCGAGCAAACTGTAAACAATACGGTCTTAGTCAGTGAAACTTTTTTGTTGTTCATAAATATTTCCCTTTCTTGTATCTATTATTTAGGCTGCTGCTGTGTAATACAGTGGATATTGCCGCCGCCATAAACGACTTCTCTTGATTTGACACCTACGACCTTCTTGTCAGGGAAGATCTCCTGCAGCTGTCTTATTGCCAGTTCATCATATTCGTCATCATACTGCGGACAGATGATGCCGTCATTGGTGATCAGGAAGTTAAGATATGATGCGATACAGATATCGCCTTCTTCTCTAGGAAGTGAACCTTCAACATAGTCGATCGTGAAATCCTTGCCGATGGTGACATCCTTCTTAGGCATCGTCAGTTTGTGCACTTTGAGTTTTCTGCCCTTGGCATCTGTAGCGTTGGACAAAGTCTCATAGGCGTCATGGCACTGCTGATAGAAAGAATTATCCGGATCATCAGTCCAGATGCAGATGACTTCACCAGGTCTTGCGAAGCATGCGACATCATCAACGTGTCCGGTCGTCTCTTCAGGGTCGATACCATCCTTGATCCAGATGACTTTATCGATTGAGAGATAGTCATACATCTTCTTTTCGATCTCTTCCTTGCTGAGGTGAGGATTCCTGCCCGGTGACAACAGGCACATCTCAGTTGTCAGCATCGTTCCTTCGCCATCGCCATGGATGGAACCGCCTTCCAATACGAAATCAGCTGTACGGTAGGTATCGATACCTTCGATATCGCAGACCTTCTGGGCCAATGCATCATCCTTGTCCCATGGGAAGTAAAGTCCATCGTAGAAACCGCCATAGGCATTGAATGCCCAGTCACAGGCTCTGATCTCACCGGTCTTGTCGTTCTTGATGAAAGTCGGTCCGGTATCACGGAACCAGGCGTCATTATTAGACATTTCGATGACTCTGATCTCAGGAGGCAGGACATTGCGCGCATGCGCGTACTGTTCTGCTGATACCAGCATCGTGACCGGTGTAAACTGCGAAACAGCCTTTGCAACATTGGAATAGGCTTCCTGCGCCGGTTTGCCTCCGTCTCTCCAGACATCCGGTCTTTCAGGCCAGATCATCCAAACCTGACTCTGGGGTTCAAATTCACCAGGCCAGCGGAACCCGTCTTCTCTTGGCGTTGTTCCTTCAATTCTCTTTGCCATAAATAATTATTTCCTTTCCTGACCAACTGTAAGCGTTTTCCTGATCAATGCTGATAAAACCAGATCTCTAAGAAAAAATGTTTGTATGGTCTTAATCTTCTAAATAAAAAATACCATTTTACTGTAATAGCCTACAATAAAATGGCTAGCGAAAGAAACGCCCGGAACACTTTTTGCACAACGTTACATTTTAGGTAACATTGTTCCAGATGAGCTCATCGAAACGATCCGTTTATACATCAGAGTCTCTATTATTGCGATCATGCCGATCCTTGAAGTTATGTCTTCATCTTCATATTCGATCTCATCCGCAAAGACATAGAAATTGAGATCAGACATATTCTGAATGGCGTTGTTGTCTGACCTTGTTATGGAAATGATCTTTGGCGTCGAGATCGCAAAGATCCTTTCGATATTATGGATGACGCTCTGGTTGTTGCCGTTATAGGACAGCGCTAAAAGGATGTCATCGCGCTTGATCTTCTTTAAGACCGATTTGAATTCATATTCCTCTTTAGGAACTTCCACGTTGTATCCGCACGACACAAGAAGGCGTTTGATATAATAAACCACTTCCCCGCTCAAACCTTCAGCCAGGATATAGATATCCGGGTTGCGGGACATCAGTTTATCAAACATCTCCATCTTTTCATCAGTTATGACTTTTACCGCTTCAATGACGTTTTTCAAATAGGAATCGCGGTAATCGTCTCTGGCGACGATGTTCGGGATATCGATCTTCCTTGAAGCATATTCCGTTTCCCTGACATCATCGATAAAATCGTTGTAGCCTTCATAACCCAGTTTCTTCACGAATCTGAATAAAGTCGTGGTAGAAACAAAACACTTTTCTGCCAGCTGCCTGATCGAAAGGTTCTTCACCACATGGAGATTCTTGATGACATAATTAAAGATCTCCTGTTCGCCAGTTGTCAGATTAGGTACAGCTGAACTTGTCTTTTCGTAGAAATCCATATATCAATATTATAAGACTAAAACCCTCTATTATCTTTCGCTGCTAGAAGTTGATTTCTCCGGCCAGTCTTTTGCACATGAACCAGAATTCTTCAAAGTCTTCAAGTTCATAGATATGTTCGACACCGTTGATCGAATATTCCAGGTTGACCAGATTCAAGGAAAGATAATACTTGCTGCCATCAGGAAAAGTAAACTCGATACCGTTATAGTTGTCAGTCACCCACATACCTCCGTCATTTTTGATCCTGACTTTGCAGAACGCTTCAACAAGGGCGTTGATAGTTTCTTCATCGCTTACATCTGCGATATTTCTGGCTCCCATGTGGTCGATCAGGATCTTGATGTTCACAGGACGAACTTCTTTGATCCTGTTGAGGCTTTCATTATTGAGAGCTTCATATAGATATTCCCCGGAGACCGGCACATGTACCGGAGCGATGGCTTTGACATCTTTTATCTCCACTATCTCAACTTCGATCTTGTCTGCCTTCCTTGGATCCTGTATGTGGATCTCATCTTTACCTGTCTCATCATTGATCAGCGGCTTATCCTGGCCTTGCCATGCCGGATACATCACAAAAAGTTCTTCTCCCTCGTCATCAAGAAATCTTAGCTTATATTTGATATACATCACTTCCACATCCGATGCATTTCTGAAGCTGCTGTAGATGTGATAGACAGTATTGCCGGGTTTGTTTTTCTCGGTATCGATCTTTACTTCAACGCTTATGCCGTCTTTTTCACTTCCGGCAGACAAACCTTTACTGCATCCTGATAAGGAAAACATCATAACTGTGATCACTCCTGTCATTACTATTGCATATAAAATCTTTTTCATCACTTTTTCTGTTTGCTGCCACTGAAGGCTTGCCAAACATTGCGCCTCCTTCATATATCAACTAACTTAATCCCTGTCTATAGTCACATATATTTAAGGAGGTCGCTTTTATTCATCCAGATATCTGGATATCAGTTCGTTTCTTATATCGCTGATATAATCAAGGCCGAATTTCTCGTTCTCGCTTGAAACGATTAGCCGGTTACTGAGATCGATCCTTTTGACTCTGATCTTCTTATCTACATACATGCCGCCATCCTTATAGAGATCCGGTTCAAAATAGGTGATCTCGATCTCGCCGATCTCTTTGAAGTGTTCAAAAAGGATCTGAAACTTGTGATCGAGAAGCTGAAGTTCACTCTCGCCCAGGATCACTTCATTATCTGTCGTACGGGCTGTCTCTTTCATTTCTTCATCAAAGCCTTCCAAGGCGTCGAATGGCGCAAACTGCGCAGCTCTGTCATAACAGGACATCTGCTTGCGGTTCTTGGATACGAAGTGCGGAAGATTGATAATATCATCATAGCGATGGGGGTCTTTCTTATTCATGAACGATGACCTCCTATCTGATTGTTTCTTTGTTTACCGGTGGCTCCTTCTTCAAAATTCGTTCCCTTTAATATCGAATTCTTGCCGAAGCGCTGTTTGATACTGATGATAGCTTTCGCAAGATCTTCTTCTTTCTTCTCTTCCTTTTTCTCCTGTTCATCATACTTAATGATAGCTTCAGGATCAGAGAAAAGATCGAACTGTTCGACTTTGATCTTGTCTGCGATCTTGCTTTTAGGAACGACCCGACCGAAGCTGATGTTTATCCTTCTGATCTTAAGATTCTTATTGACTGTCTCATCATAGATGTAAAGAAGGGCTTCCTTGATCAGTGAAACAGAAGAAGTGAAATTTCTTAAGCTCATGGAACCGCCGCCCGGTTTAGCTACCTTTCTGCCGTACCAGTCTTTCTTGATCTCGCCTTTAAATCCCCTTAGATCATTGGAGTTGTCATAGCCGATATATAATCCGACGTTGTCGGTCACCAGCCCTTTTTCCACCAGATCAAGACACAGGTTATCGATCATTTCTTTCAAGACGACTTTGGCTTTTTCGAAAGTATAAGGCTCCATCAGGACCTGCCCTGATCCAAGCGAATTATTTACAGGTTTATATTTCTTGATGTCCTTCATCGTGCACGGTTCATAGCCCCACGCATGATCGATCAGAAGTTCTGCGTTGATCCCAAACTCATCATAAAGGACACCGTCGTTTTTTAAAGAGAATCTTGCGACATCGCCCATGGTGTGGATGCCGTATTTTTCAAGTCTTCGCATATAGCCCGGTCCCACTCTCCAGAAATCGGTGAGCGGTTCATGCGTCCATAACAGTTCGCGGTATTTTCTTTCATCTATCTGTGCGATCCTGACGCCGTCCTTGTCGGCAGGAAGATGCTTGGCAACGATATCCATCGCAACTTTAGCCAGGTACAGGTTGGGACCGATACCGGCTGTAGCCGTTATGCCTGTATTGACCATGACATCTTCGATCATCTTTAACGCAAACTCTCTGGCGCCCATTTTATAGGTGTTGAGATAATCCGTTGCATCGATAAAGACTTCATCGATCGAGTAGATATGGATGTCATCTTTGGAGACATACTTAAGGTAGATATCATAGATCTTTGTTGAATATTCGATATAAAGAGCCATGCGTGGTACAGCTACCACGTAGTCGATAGCCAAGGAACTGTCGTTATCAAGCTTATCTTTCAGATTCGATCTGCCGCTGAAGGTCTTGTTCCAGGTCTTCTTTTTTCTTTCTTCATTGAGTTTTTTTACCGCCTGTTCCACTTCAAAAAGGCGTGGTCTTCCCCCGATACCGAAAGACTTCAAGGCCGGTGAAACAGCCAGACAGATCGTCTTATTGGTGCGGGATGAATCAGCCACGACCAGATTCGTATTGAGCGGATCAAAGCCTTTTTCCACACATTCAACGGAAGCGTAGAAAGATTTGAGGTCGATCGCGATATAGGTCCTTTCTTTTTCTGTCATTATTCAACTCTGGCAAACTGCGAGTTATACAGTTCATAATAGAAGCCCTTCAGCTTGAGAAGTTCTTCATGGCCTCCCTGTTCGATGATATGGCCATCTTTCATGACGATGATCTTATCGGCATTCCTTATGGTCGAAAGACGATGGGCAACGATAAAGCTCGTTTTATCCTTCATCATTTCAGCGAAAGCTTTCTGGATATAGATCTCCGTTCTGGTATCAATATTTGATGTCGCTTCGTCAAGAATAAGCATTTTAGGCTTTGATAGCATTGCCCGGGTAATACATAACAGCTGTTTCTGACCCTGAGAAAGGGAGTTTTCATCGATAACAGTATCAAGAGAGTGTTCCATCCTCTTGATGAAATCATAGGCATGGGTCTTCTTGGCGGCTACGATTATCTCTTCATCGCTGGCTTTAGAGCCGAAGCAGATGTTGTTTCTGATACTGTCGTTTCTGATCCAGGTATCCTGAAGGACCATGCCGTAACTGTTTCTTAAAGAACTTCTTGTGACTTCGTTTATCGGAAGACCTTCAACGGCGATCGTGCCGCTGTTCACATCATAAAAGCGCATCAGCAGATTTATCAAGGTCGTCTTGCCGCAGCCCGTCGGTCCCACGATAGCGATCGTCTCGCCGCTCTTTACTTCAAAGTTGAAATCTTCGATCAGTCTTTGACCCTCTTCATAAGAGAAATATACTTCTTCGATCTTTATCTCGCCCTTGTCTACGACAAGCTCTTTATCTCCATCCTTGCTTTGAGGCTTAGCTTCGATAAGTTCAAAGACGCGCTCAGCACAGGACAGTGAATTCTGGAATTCCGTTATGACTGAACTTATATCATTGAACGGTTTCATATACTGGCTCGCATATGACAGCAGGACGCTTAGACCGCCCACAGTCAAAGTTGAGCCCAGGATCCTGAAACAGCCTGCCAGTACGACCAGAGCATAGATGACGTTGTTTACAGCTCTGGTCGACGGGTTGGTCAGCGATGAATAGAAGACCGCCATTTTCGCATAACCTTGAAGTTCATCATTGATTACTCTGAACTTTTCATTCGCCTTGTCTTCATAGCCGAAAGCTTTGATCATCTTTTCATTGTTGACGAACTCATTCACAAGACCGCTGAGTTTGCCGCGGCTTTCATTCTGTCTGCTGAACATCTTATATGATCTTGAAGCGATGAACTTTGACACAAAGAAACTTACCGGCGTCAATACAAAGACCATCAAAGTGATGCCCGGATCTTTAGACATCATGAAATATAGAGTCACCAGGATCGTGATAATCCCGGCAAAAAGATTTGAAAAACCCAGCAGCAGTCCTTCGGCTATCTGTTCACAGTCAACGATGACTCTTGAAGTGAGATCGCCGCTTGAATGTTTATCCAGATATGACAAAGGCAATATCTGGATCTTGGTCATCGCTTTGATCCTCAGATCTTCGACGACCTTATAGCTGATGTGATTGTTTATCACGTTGGCGAAATAGGCCAGGATCGATGATGACAGTATCAACATCGAAGCTCTTTGAAGTATCCTGACGATACTTTGCATATCGATATCATTTATCCCTTTGATGCAGTCGATCGCTTCACCAAACAGGATCGGAATATATAATTGAATGGTCACAGATGCCGTCGAAAAAAGGATGCTGAAGATCAAAAACAGCCAATGCTTCTTTATCAGGGTCAGTACCTTTTTCAAAGTGTTATTCTTCATCTGACACCTCTTTAGGGAATTGTGAATAATAGATCTCCTGATAGACTTTGTTTTCCTTAAGCAGCTTCTTATGTTCATCAAAGCCCACCAGCTTTCCATCATCCATGACGATGATACGGTCACAGTTCATGACGCTAGAGCTTCTTTGCGATACGATGAAGATCGTCATGTTGAGCTTGCTGATGGCCTGTCTTAATTTATAGTCAGTCAGAAAATCAAGCGCACTTGCACTGTCATCAAGAATGAGGATCTCCGGTTTCTTGACTAAAGCTCTGGCGATCGTCAGACGCTGTCTTTGACCGCCGGAGAAATTGCGTCCGCCCTGTTCGACTATTTCATCTAGTCTGTTTTGCTTGCTTTCGACAACTTCAAAAGCCTGAGCGATCTTTAAAGCTTCATAAAGTTCTTCATCGCTCGCATCTTCATTTCCCCACTTCAGGTTTTCTCTGATGGTACCGGAAAACAGGACTGCTTTCTGTGGAACGATCCCTACTTTTTTGATAAGTTCACCCTTGTGATAATCTTTGACATCGATGCCGTCAACCTTGATCGAACCTTTATTCACATCATAAAAACGCGGGATCAGTTTGACGATCGTCGATTTGCCCGAACCGGTACCGCCGATGATGCCGATGGTCTGTTTATCCTTAACTTTGAAACTTATATCGCTCAATGCATCTTCTGCTTCTTTTCCATACGCAAAAGATACATCATCAAATTCCACCTTGTATTCATTTTGTTTATTTTCGTTTTTTTCGTCCTTGTATTCTATTGAAGGTTCGATATCAAAGATATTGCTGATCCTTTTTGCGCAAGCCAGTGATCTGTTGATCGTGATCGTCAAAGAAGCCAGCTTGATCAGTTCAACTATGATCTGGGCCATATAGTTGTATAGCGCAACAACATCCCCCTGATTCAGGTTGCCGTTGCCGACATAGATCGCTCCGTTTCTTATCAGGATGATCGTCGCAATATTGACGATCGCATAGGTAAGTGGATTCATGTAGGCCGCAAGCGATCCGACCGTTTCGTTTATCCTTCTGATCGCCTCACTTTTCCTGTTGAATTCCTTGATCTCT
>JAFWKS010000024.1 GCA_017511325.1 Erysipelotrichaceae bacterium | reverse complement strand
TGCATTTTTTTGATAAAGATATGAACATCTGATTATTTGATGATGTCTATTAAAAGCATTTTTGCTTGTTTCAAACCGAAGAAGATAAGGATTAAGAACATTGTTTGGATGTATCCTGTTATCATGATTTGATCTTCTATCAAAGCTAAAACAGGTTTTAAAATCCTTTGGGAATGAAACAGTTGATATTTGATCTGTTCGACTTTTTTAATCAACGTTCTTATCATCTGGAATATATGCTGCTGAGTGTGCGACATCATATTCGCTAAAAATTTGCAGGTGGTTCTTTATTGATAAGCGTCATATGTGAGGATCGACGAATAAAAACGATCATGTAAAAAAGAAAGCTGAAAAAGACAAAGTATTGCTTAGGAAATATATTTAAGAAAAGGATCATAAAAATATATAATTAAATTATAGAAAATAATGATGGTCATTTTCAGATATTTGAAGTTAAGTGAACATTAGAGGTCTGAACATTGCACAAGGTGAAAAATCATGATGAAAACACTGCCGAAAGGAACGTTTATCCTACTGACTGCATTTGCTTTGAGCGGCTGCTTCTCTTATCACAAGATCAATTTCGACAACAGTGACAGAAATATCATCTCATGTCCGAAAAGAGCTAAAGAAGGCGAAGTCGTTAAACTTGAAACGGTGAGTGTTACTGATGCGGATCTTTATGTTTATTTAGATTGCGTTGAACTAAAACCGATCAGGGAAGCTTATTATGAATTCACGATGCCTGATCATGATGTCGAAATAGAAGTCATGATCATTTCTAACGGACTGGCTTAAGGAAAGAAAAGGAAAATGAAAACTAACAATGAAGGAAAATATGTCTGGTCATATGACATGGACATGAGCAAGAATCATTCAATACTGAAACTCGTTTTGAAGATCGTTACAGGCATTCTGGTTTTGCTGTTTCTGTTTTTTGTCTTTTTGGCAATCAGAGACAAAGACTGGGGAAAATTCATCTGGGCAATAAAGATCCTGGGAGGCTGTGCGCTGGCAATCATTGCGATATGCTTTGCCTCATATTGGTTTGTGGGCAAGTATTTTGGCGGTACCTATTCGTGGTGCTACGAAATGGATGAAGAAGGCATCCGTTACTGGCAGCCGGAAGAACAGGCTGAAAAAGCCAGAAACATCGCTGAGACATCGGCGATAGTTGGAGCTGCTACCGGTAATCTTGGGCTTGCGGCAGCCGGAGCGGCCAATTCGATCACTGATGAAAATAAGGTGAATTTTGATCAGGTCAACTTCCTTGGCAAAAGCGAAGCTGAAAACATGATCACGATGCATACGATCCTGATGCATCATATGATCTATGTGAATGATGAAGATTTTGACTTCGTCTATAACTATATCAGTCAAAGAGTAAAACATTGATAAGAATATGAAATATACAGTAAAAGACGAAAATACAGGAATAAATATTCTGAATTTTGAAATATCCAAAGGATATAAGACTAAGGGACTTCTAAAGATCGAGAAGTTCCCTTTAAATATGCGCATCAAACTGGAAAGTGATGCGAGCAAAGAAAACTGCCTGATCCACTACGAATCGGGTGATTGTTATATCTATGAGAAGATCCCTGATATAACAATGAAGTATATGCAAAACCCCTATAACGATAATGGTCGTTACTATTCAAGGCCTTTGCCTTTGAATGAAGAACTGGATAAACTGGCTGAGAAGATCCTTAATAAAAAAACCGAAGCATTAACTTATTATGATCTACCGGATAAACTGAAGAAGAATCTGGAAGAAAACTTTAATAATCTGATCAACAGTTTTGTTCAAAATGCTCAACAGTCTGCTACGATCGTAACTTTTCCGATCGGCCATCTGATCAGAAAATATCTGTGTGACGGAGCGGTGGGTTTATATGAAGATAAAGGAAAGATGCTGGCTGTCTTTTTATGTCGGGAAGGTATCGAATACGATCTGGTACAGACACGCGGAATAAATGAACAGCTTAGCGATCTGCCATATGGAGAAACACTGGATAATCCTTATGCGAGTGCTTCGAACTGTGAATGGGAAGTACCGTATCTTGTCTATATGATAACTGATGATAAAAACGATCTTAAAGATTTTATGAGTCTGGTCGAAACGATCAGTGTCGAGAAAGATGCGATCAGCTATGGTCAACAGATCCAGCAGCAGGTCGCAAGGCAAAATCAGATGTATTTCAACAATCTGTTCGCCAGTCAGGCTCAGGGCTGGGCGGCGGTCGATCGCATGGGCCAGCAGTTAAGTCAGGATCTCGATCATTTTCATAACAGTCTTAACCAACAGATGGCGCAGTTTGACAGCAGGATCGAACTAGGAAACAATGGCGAAAGCATTGACGACAGAATTCAAAGGATGCGTCATGAATCGATCATGGGAGTTGATACCTATGAAAGAGGCGATGGCACGACTTATGAATATGACAACAGCGCTGATCGCGTATTCGAAAACAACCTGGATAACACCAGCCATTTCGGTACCCGCAATTATCTCGACGATTATATTCCTGAAGGCTGGCACGAATTAAAGAAAAAGTAAAATCGTTATCCACAAACAAAAATCCTGTTCGTCTACATAAAGAGATGCACATATTATTTATCTGTCGTTATGTAATCTTTAGAAGTGCAATAGTTGGCGGAATGATATAGTTAAAGATTTCACAAAATGATATACTGATTATGCATATTATTCTTTTATTACGGAATAATTTATATGGAAATAACAATCAAGAAAGGAAACATTGTTATGCCTGATTTAAATGATCGAATCTGTATTATCGGTGGTGGCCCTGCCGGTATATCAGCTGCCATGTATCTGCAGAAAAAAGGATATAAGAATTATGTGATCTATGAACGCCAGAATAAGATCGGCGGAAAGTGTTTTTCACCAAAGATCGAAGTGAACGGTGAAAAGCGCAGCTATGAGACTGGTGCTATCATGGGCGCCATCACTTATCATGCGGTCCACGAGGTTGAAGAATTTGCCGGAGTCGGACATGATGATGGTCCGAATATGCGCCGTATGTACCGTGACAAGACCGGCAAGGAGATCCATCCATTCGAGCCTAAGATCGATTTCTCGTTCTCCAAGCTGTTCAGCCTGTTGAAGCTTAAAAGGCAGATGAAGAAGCTCGTTGAGATCATGGAAACAAAATACAAGGGCTATGACTGCTATGGACATCGAGGCGTAGCTCAGGGACGTTATTCAGGTCTTTCAAAAGGACTTGATGATGCCTTGCAGACGATAGAAGGTGAGAATCCGAATCTGAAGGATCTGGCTTTGCCTTTTGATCAGTTCTGCAAGCTTAACGGTGTAGAAGAAGTCATGCGGATCTGGCTTGGCCCGTACACTTCTTTCGGCTATGGCTACTTTGACGAGATCCCGGCTGCCTATGTCATGAAATATCTAGATACGACAACGGCTATTGAATTTATCAATATGCGTCTGTGGACCTGGAAGGAAGGTACACAGTCGATCTATGAAGCCGCAAACAAAAAGCTTGATCATCCGGCTGTTCTGAATACAGAAGTTGTTAAGGTCGAAAGACCAGCTGAAGGTGAAAAAGGAAAGATCAGAGTCACTTTAAGAGCTGAAAACAACGAAAGGACAGAAGAGTTTGATCAGCTGATCGTCACGACACCGCTGGATCATTTTGCTGAATATGCAGATGCCAGAGAGGAAGAAAAGGAACTTTTCGGCAAGATCATTCATGAAAAGTATGTTGATTTCATTGCGAAGTTCCCTGAAAACCAGGGACCGACGATCTCCGGCTACATCTTTGACAATATGACTTATGACAGACTTGGCCATGCGATGGTCTACTATCATCGCTGGGAAGATCAGAAAGCCAATTGCCCAAGCACTGTCTACGCTTTAAGGAACCATATGGGTTCAGAAGATGTTTCTTATGACGACACCATCAGAATGATGTGTGAAGATATGAAGACCTGCGGATTCCCGATCGAAGAAAGACTGTATGAACAGGAATCTTATTACTGTCCGCATGTTTCACCAAAGGATTATGCCGATGGCTGGTATGACAAGCTCGATGCAATGCAGGGTAAGCAGAATACTTGGTATGCTGGTGAGATCATAAGTTTCGGTGACATGGAAGACACCTGTGCTGCTTCTAAGGATCTGATCGAAAGATTCTTCTGATAACAAATAAATGGATATTTAGGAGGAGATAATGCCTGAGATTTACCGAGATAAAAAAGAAACGATTTCCAAATACGAAGGTGAAAAAGATTTCAAAAAGAAATACGCCAAATTGGCCAGAAAAATAACCGATAATGCCGAACATATTATCGGAGGCGTCAAGGCGGAAGATCCGGAGTATTGGGGATTAAGAGAGATACTCAGCGAAGATGAAGTTGATGTTTTACTGACGCTGAAACTGCGCAAATGGTATACCTACGAACAGATCTGTGAGCTTAACAAGAAACAGTTCAGCAAAGAGAAGATCGCTGAACTGCTGGATACGATGTCTGTTCACGGCATACTGGAATATGACTATGGTGATCATTATGATGACAATGGTCCAACTCAAGAGAAAGATATCAATGAAAAAAGATACCGTCTTTCTTACTTTGTACCGGGCAGTGCCGAACTGTTCAATTCTTCAATAGACAGGATCGATAAGAATCCGGCTGTTGCGTCTTTCTTTGAAAGGATGACTTTCCTGCCGCTGGAACATATCACATCGATGGTAAGACCTGGCGGAGATGGCATCGGCATGCATGTCATTCCGGTAGAGAAGGAAGTTTCGATGCACAATGAAGCATTGAACATCGAAAAGATCTCTTACTGGCTGCAGAAATATGAAGGACATCTGTCAGCAGGCATCTGTTCCTGCCGTTATTCAAGAGCAAAGCTCGGCGATGGCTGTACTGATGATCCGAATGACTGGTGTATCCAGGTCGGTGATATGGCTGACTATACAGTCGAGACAGGAAGAGCTCATTACATCACCAAGGAGGAAGCACTGGATATCTTAAGAAGAGCCGAAGAAAACGGCTACGTCCATCAGACGACGAATATCGATGGTGATGATCATATCTTTGATATTTGTAACTGCAATGTACAGATCTGCAATGCTTTAAGAACTTCACAGCTGTACAATACCCGCAACATGTCCAAGAGTGCCTATACCGCTGAAGTCGATAACGAAAAGTGCGTTGCCTGCAACCGCTGCGTCGAGATCTGCCCAGCTGGAGCGATCAAGCTTGGTCAGAAACTCTGCGATAAGAACGGTAAGCCGTTTGAATATCCTAAGCAGCCTTTGCCTGACAAGATCAGGTGGGGAAAATATGCCTGGGATGAAAACTACCGTGATACGGCCAGAGTCAATACACACAAGAGCGGTACTTCACCTTGCAAGGCTGCCTGCCCTGCACATGTGCCAGTCCAGGGATATCTCAAAATGGCTAAGGAAGGCCGTTATGATGAAGCACTGGCATTGATCAAAAGAGAGAATCCATTCCCGGCGATCTGCGGCAGAGTCTGCAACAAGCTTTGTGAACAGGCCTGCACCAGAGGCAAGGTCGATCAGCCTGTATCCATTGATGAAGTCAAGAAGTTCCTGGCAGAACGTGATCTGCATGCGGAGACACGTTATGTGCCAAAGAAGGTCATCAATAATCTGACAGGTGAATGGAAGCAGAAAATCGCGATCATCGGTGCCGGTCCTGCCGGTTTAAGCTGTGCATACTATCTGGCTGAAAGAGGCTATTCACCGACTGTTTTTGAAAAGAATGAAAAACCGGGCGGTATGATGACCTACGGTATCCCTTCTTACAAACTGCAGAAAGACGTCATTGATGCGGAGATCGATGTCATCAGGCAGCTTGGTGTAGAGATCAAGTGCGGTGTTGAAGTCGGAAAAGATATCATTATTCAGCAGCTGAAGGATCAGGGCTATCAGGCCTTCTATATCGCGATCGGCTGTCAGGGCGGAAGACTTCCGGGCGTTCCTAACGAAACAGCGGAAGGAACAGATATTGCGGTCAATTTCCTGAAAGGTGCCTTGAGCAATCCTGATCAGAAGTTTGATGGCGATGTCGTTGTCGTCGGTGGCGGCAATGTTGCGATAGACTGTGCAAGAACAGCTCACCGTTTCCATCCGGATTCAGTTTCAATGTTCTGTCTTGAATCAAGAGAAACGATGCCGGCTTCAAAACAGGAGATCGCTGAAGCGGAAGAGGAAGAAGTCAAGATCAATCCGGGCTGGGGTCCTAAGGAAGTACTGGTAGATGAGAATGGCCATGTAAACGGCATTGTCTTCAAACGCTGTCTTTCAACGATCGATCCTGAAACAGGTGCTTTCTCACCGAAATATGATGAAGAAGATACGATCACTGTCAAAGCTGATAAGATCATCTTTGCGATCGGTCAGAGCATTATCTGGGGCGGCTTGCTGAAAGATACCGGTGTGACCTTCTCCAGAGGCAACTATCCGGCTGCTGATAAGTTTACTTATCAGACAGAAGATAAAGCTATCTTTGTCGGCGGCGATGTCTTCACCGGACCGAAGTTCGTCATTGATGCAATCGGTCAGGGCCACGAAGCTGCTGAATCACTGATCCGTTATGTCTCTGAATACAACGTTCCATTGACTGTCGGACGTGACCGCCGTTTCTTCAAGGCGCTCGATACAGACAATATAACAGTTCCATCTTACGACCATGCCGGCCGTCAGGAACCGGAAGTCGAGCATATCGAAGATCCTGGTCATTCATTTACTGATCCACGAAAGATCTTTACGGAAGAACAGGTCAAGACCGAGTGTTCAAGATGTCTGTCATGCGGTGTCAATATCGTTGATGAAAACAGGTGTATCGGCTGCGGCCTGTGTACGACCCGCTGCGAATTTGATGCGATCCATCTGAAGAGAGACCATCCGGAGATGACGGATTATCGCCGGGCTGAGGATAAGATCGGCGGTCTGATCTCTTATGCGATACCGCGTGCTGTCAAGATCATCTTCAACAGCGGTTCCAAGGAAGCAAAAGAAATGGCTGCCAAACGCAAAGCCTTCAAAGTCGATCCTAATAAACCGCATACAGGCAATGCTGTAGATATCGAAGAGATGATGAAATAACCAAAACAAACTAAGCAATATCTCGTAAATGAGGTATTGCTTTTTTGTTGAATGAAATGCTCTGAATTTGAAATATTAATTAGAAACTGTTTAAGCACTGAACTTGATTCGTAACTATTATTTACGATTTGGATCATGTTTCTTCTGACAAATAATGTTTAAGTATTGAGAATAATTATAAACATGCTGCCGGGAAACTGTTTCCCTTCTCAAAGAAAAAGACCGAAATCGATCAATTCGGTCTTTTTTTTCTGGTTTAGCGATTGATCATGGTTTATATAAAATAATTATCTTTTAAACCTATGATTATTTACATCCCCTAAATCTTTGAATTATTGCCACCATTCAGTTCCATTAGCAGTTCTGCTAAGGAATTCTTCCAGGATTTCCATGAATTTCATATTACCTATTCTATTACCGTTATAAATATTGTAGTTATTATGCTCATCATCATACGCATATACAGTCAATTCGTGTGTATAACCCAAACTCTTCATTACACTATCAAATCCATCCTTAAAAAAGAATACGCCGCTTTTTTCAAGTTTTTTCGCTTCATTTTCAAAACCATATTTTCTAAACAAAGCAATTATTTTGTCGATTTCTTCTCTTGTTCCGCCGCTGACGTTAGCTAAATCGTTATCTTTAACAGTATTGTTTTCTTTTTCCATGTTATTCATCTCCTTTCACATAAATTCTATAACATTTCAAAATTTAT
>JAFWKS010000311.1 GCA_017511325.1 Erysipelotrichaceae bacterium | reverse complement strand
TTTGTTTCTATGACCTTGACGCTGTCTTTTTCTGCCCCCTGAAGAAGGATCGCAAATTCATCACCGCCCAGGCGAAACACGAGATCTTCACTGCGCACATTATTGCTCAAGACCCGGGAGATCTTCTGTAAGACCCTGTCTCCCATATCATGACCATATGTATCATTGAAACCTTTGAAATCATCCACATCCAGAAGGATGAAACAGAAGCTTTTTCCGTCAAGCTCTTTCATATAGAAATTATAGGCATTGCGGTTAAACAGACCGGTAAGCGAATCATGGCTTGCTTCGTAGCTGAGCTTTTCCTTATCCTTCTCGATCCTTTCGAACATACGGTTATAGGCATCAGCCATGATCTGTGCTTCTTCCAGACCTTTTACTTCGAGCAGTTCGTCCTGATCGATATGACGGGTATTTTTGATGAGCGGTCTGGCGATAAAGATCCAGAAAGTCAGAACATCAAATATGACCAGGATCAGCGAGATCGTCACTTCGATACGCTGCCTGTTCTGCAGATTGGCGATGATCCTGTAGTTTTCTTCTCTTGATCTGCCGGTTATCTCTGTGAGTTCTTTCAAGCAGAGATCTATATCCTTGACAAAACTGCTGCGGATCTTTTGATATTCATCATTAAGCAAAAGATCATTGGCTTTGAAGATCTTTTCCGCATCATTCAGCTGTTTTTCTTCTTCGGAAAGTTCAGGAAGATCAAGTACATCCAAATACTCTTTCTCATCTATACCATATCCCGAGATCGCGAGCTTAAGCGAATGCATCTCCAGCCTGATCATTTCATCTATCCTACCTGAGGCGCTGAGAAGATGTGTATAGGATGCGGTGTTATTGAGCTTCCTGGTCGTCTCCTCGTACGCTATGGCTCTGGCCTCGCTGTCTTTAAGGTTATTGATGTAGTCATCCAGAAATTCTTTGTTTCCAGTTGAAACAAAGCTTCTGATTCTTTCGATCATCGAATCAGAATCGTTTCTGGCAGCCAGCAGAGCCAGTTCACCATCGATATAGATATTGGTAGATTCCTGAGTCTGATTGCTGGCCTCCTTGATATCATGAATAGAAAGCTGCAGGATAAAAGCCATGATAAAGGCAACGACGATCATGATGATGCCGAAGGTTTTGATGCTGATGGCTTTGAATCTCCTGTCTTTTCTCTCTTGCATTTTCAGTTGTTTTTATTTCAGGGCGTTACGGACATTTTCCTCAGCTTTTTCAAGTTTAGCTCTTGCTTCTTCAGCTGAAACATTCAATAAGACCATGACGATCGCATCCTTGCAGCTGTTGTTTGTCTCTGAAAGGGCTCTGTGAGCTGTATCATGATCGCAGCCTGTTGCTTCCATTACTATCCTGTGGCATCTTTCCACCAGCTTCTCATTGGTCGCTCTGACATCGACCATGAGGTTGCCGAAGACCTTATTCGACTTGACCATCGTTACAGTCGAGATCATGTTCAGCACGATCTTCTGGCAGGTTCCTGATTTAAGCCTTGTTGAACCGGTAAGGATCTCCGGACCGGCGCTGAGCTCGATCGGATAATCGCAGTGCTTGCCGATCTCTGTATTGAAGTTGCAGCAAACGCAGCCGGTCTTGCAGCCGATCGATCTTGCATAGTCAAGTCCGCCGATGACATAAGGCGTCCTGCCGCTGGCAGCGATACCGATGACGAAATCCTTTT
>JAFWKS010000310.1 GCA_017511325.1 Erysipelotrichaceae bacterium | reverse complement strand
GGCGGACTTTGCCCGACAGGTAAGTATCAGTTCGATCAAGACTCTGGAACAGCAGCAGAATTCTTCGGCCGGCAATCAGACTTTTGCTCTGTACGGTGTAAAGGGTGGTGTAGGCACTACCGTAATTACAGCCATCATGGCTCAGAACTTTGCAAAGAAGAATCCTGACAAAAGAGTATGTGCTGTGGATTTCAGCTCCAGAGCCGGGGATCTGGGTGAAAAATTTGGAATCGATAAGCCAAATCTTAATATTCATGAGTGTGTTCTTAAGTTTCTGGAAAAGAAAAACGAACACCTTGATATAAATAATTACAAGAGTAAGATCATTGACTACTGTTTCCCGGTAAATGGTGTTTATGTCATGCCTACAAGTCAGGTAGATATCTATGAGTTTACCGACCGCAGATATTCGACCAGCGAGATTGCACAGATGTACAGGTTTGTTTTGAACGGATTAAAAGAGCAGTTCGATGCTGTTTTCATCGATGTTACTAAGTTTGGCGGATACTGCTATGACATTGCGCTGCAGGAAGCGACCAGGATCATTCTTGTTTCAGATGGAAAGATCGCATCAACAAATCATCTGCTGCATAAGATCGGTCAGTTGAAAGATGACAGAAGGGTATCAGTAATAATCAACCGTATTGATACCAGACACAATGAAACGGAGTTTGATGATGTCAATATTATCAGATCAAAGTTTGATAAGGACAGGATCATAGAACTTCCCATCGATAAACATCTTCTGAATGAAACAAAGGAAATGGCGGTCAAACATAATAAAAAAATCGACAGGGAACTCAACAGGTACTTTGTTAATGCAGTGCCTGACATCAAGAAGAAAAGAAAATAGAGGTGGTGGAAGATGATGAGAAATGCCAATTATGAAGAAATGGATCTGATCGCTCTTCCATCTTCTACATTGATAACGGAAGACAATGTCTCAGAACTTAATGAAAAACTGAAGAGCATTATTGCCGAGAAATATGACAGAGAGCTGAAGACGGTAGAGATAACCAGAGGTTCAGACCTCGAAAGAAACATCAAAAACAGCATCATTGACTATATAAATGAAAACAACATTATTTTCAGGACCAATAATCTAAAACTGAAAGTAATAGAAGATTTCATGATCGCACTAAGCGGCTATGGAATCCTACAGCCTTTAATGGACGACGACGAAATAGAGGAAATATATGTCTATGCCCCAGATAAGATCTGGTATCTGAAAGATGGCAAGAATGTCTTATCTGATATCAGATTTGATTCTTCAGAGAAACTGAAATCATATATTGATAATGCATTGGGAAGAATAGGTAGAACACTTAATAATGCCAACCCAATTGAGGATGGCCGTTTGCCAGATGGATCAAGAATAGCGGTCAGTGCATCCACTTTGTCACCAAATGGTTATACGATGAATATCAGAAAGTTCAGGAAAGAGAGGATCACCCTGGACAAGATGATCGAATTCGGATCCATGGATGAGGAGATAAAGAAACTGCTTGTTGCCATCATTAAGGCAAGACTGAACTTTCTGGTATCCGGTGGCACTGCTTCTGGGAAGACG
>JAFWKS010000309.1 GCA_017511325.1 Erysipelotrichaceae bacterium | reverse complement strand
CTTTGAGATACTTAACATTGTATTTAAAGTAATTCTCCAAAGAGATCATGACCTTCTCTTCTTCCAGATACAGCAAAACATAGTCCTGCGTGGCTTTGACTTTTTTGATTGGATATTTGATTTCTTCTATCGCTTCTGTTTTGTTCTGTGAGAGAAAATCTTCAAGTTTCATTTCTTTTATATTTTAACCCAACGCTACATCCAATATCATCATTATCACAAAACCGATCGCAAAACCGATCGTGCCGACATTTGAATGAGACCCGTTCTGTGATTCTGGTATGAGTTCTTCAACGACGACATAAAGCATCGCGCCGGCTGCAAACGCCAGTATATATGGCAATATCGGCACCACAAGTCCTGTGAGCAGTATCGTTATAAAGCCGAAAAGCGGCTCAACTGCACCTGATAAAGTTCCTAACAGAAAGGCTTTATTCTTAGACATCCCTTCTTCCTTTAAAGGCATCGAGATGATCGCACCTTCCGGGAAGTTCTGAATAGCGATACCGGTGCTTAAAGCCAGAGCAGACGCAAGGCTGATACCGCTTCCTTTCATTGCACCAGCCAAAGCTACACCAACAGCCATTCCTTCCGGAATATTATGCAATGTCACGGCAAAGATCATCATCGTCGTCTTCTTAAGCTTTTCGACTTTTATGCCTTCCGGTTCATTTTCATTGATATGGATATGCGGAATAACACTGTCTAATACAAGTAAAAACAGTATTCCAGCCAATAAGCCGATCGAAGCTGGAATAAAAGCGATCTTGCCCTGCTCTGCAGCCATATCGATCGATGGAATAAGAAGCGACCATACCGAAGCTGCCACCATCACACCGGATGCGAAGCCCAGTAAAGATTTCTCCAATTTATGATCCATCCTGTTTTTCAATAGATAGACCATTCCCGAACCCAATGTCGTACCGATAAACGGTATAAGTAATCCAATAAATATGTTCATAACTTCACCTCAGTTAGCATTTGCTAACTATATATTATACTCTTATCTGCAATATTTCATCTGATATGACCATGAAAAAGGCTGTCATCGCTGACAGCCTTTGATCATTTTGTTTTATTCAGAAACTATTTAGCTCTGGCTTCGAGGTTCGCAAATCTTCTCTTTGCGTCGTTCTTAGCCTTTTCATATAATTCCTGAGCCTGATCAGGGTTGACCTTAACAAGGTTGTTGTATCTTGCTTCATCCATCAGGAAGTCCTGGAACTTGTCGAAATCAGGAGTCTTGTAATCGATTGTTAGAGGAGATTCGTTACGAGGATCGTATCTGTAAAGTGTTACATAACCGCACTCAACAGCCTGCTTCTGAACGAGCTGCTGTTTAGACAGACCACCCTTGATTCCGTGCAGTTCACATGGACAGTAGGCAATAATCAGAGATGGACCATTGTAGCTTTCAGCTTCTTTCAAAGCCTTGATAGCCTGCATTCTGTTGGCACCCATACATACTGATGCAACATATACATGTCCATAGCTCATTGCGATCTGGCCTAAGTCCTTCTTTGCTACAGCCTTACCGCCGGCAGCGAACTGGGCGATAGATGCAGCCTGTGAAGATTTAGATGACTGACCACCAGTGTTAGAGTAAACTTCTGTATCCAATACGAGGATATTGACATTCAGGTTGTTCGCGATGACATGGTCTAATCCGCCGTAGCCGATATCATATGCCCAGCCATCACCGCCAACGATCCATACAGAGTTGGAAACCAGGTCTCTAGCTTCATCAGCAAGTTTATGAACTGCTTCACACTTAGATTTGCCAGAGAGTTCACCGATCTTGCCGGCGAGTTTCTTTTCTTCTGCTCTGTTGCCATTGATCTTGAGATATTCTTCGAACAATGCCTTCAATTCAGGTTCGACATTGTTCAGGTTGTCTTCCATAGTCTTCAGCAAGACAGCCTTCTTATAGTTCTTGGCCAATGCCATACCATAGCCGTATTCAGCATTGTCTTCGAACAATGAGTTAGCCCATGCAACACCATTACCGTCCTTATCAGTAACGAATGGTGTAGAAGGAGTAGAACCACAGTAGATTGATGAACATCCTGTAGCGTTTGCTACCAGCATGTCAGGACCAAACAGCTGTGAAACCAGTCTGTAGTAAGGAGCTTCACCACATCCAGGGCATGAACCAGGAACTTCGAAATAAGGTTTCAGGAACTGAGTACCCTTAGGTGTATCGTTTACAAGATCTGACTTGTATTCAGTTTCATTGAACAGGTAATCTGCTAATGGAGCTTCATTCATCAAAGAGTGAACATCGACCATAGTAAGAGCCTTGTTTCCGCCCTTGCCCGGACATTCAGCAGCACACAGACCACATCCTACACAGTTATCAGGAGAGACCTGGATTCTGAACTTGTAGTTTTCAGCACCCTTGCCCATAGCCTGAATTGTTTCAAACTGCATTGGAGCATTCTTGACTTCTTCTTCAGTCAAAGCGAACTGTCTGATCGTTGCGTGTGGACATACGAATGAACAGAAACCACACTGGATACAGTTTTCAGGATTCCATTTAGGAACATAAGAAGCGATATTCCTGTGTTCAGCATAAGAAACGTTGTTTCTCATAGTGCCATCAAGGACACCGTACTTGGTGAATGCAGATACAGGCATATCGTAACCGGATAAGGTATCGAAGCCCTGTACGAATTCATCGAAGTATGCATCGCCAGTCTTTTCAACTTCAAACTTAGAAGGCAGGTTAGCCCATTCAGGTTTAACTTCAACTTCGACTAAGCCGGCTTTACCAGCATCGATAGCCTTCCAGTTCATTTCAACGACATCATCGCCCTTCTTGCCGTAAGACTTCTTAGCTGCAGCTTTCATGAGTTCCAGAGCTTTGTCATAAGGCATGATCTGCTCGTTAAGTGCAAAGAATGCGGACTGTAAAGTCGTATTCGTTCTTCTGCCCATACCGATCTCTGTACAGATCTTGGTAGCGTTGATGATATAGAATTTAGCTTTCTTCTTAGCCAACTGAACTTTCATTCTGTTTGGCAGATAGTCTTCGATCTTGTCAGCATCGATCGTAGTGTTGAGCAGGAATGTACCACCGTCTTTAAGACCTGATAACATATCATACTTCAATACATATGAATCAAGTGAGCATGAAACGAAGTCAGCGTTGTTTACATAGTATGTACTTCTGATTGGATCCGGACCGAATCTCAAGTGAGATCTGGTAACACCACCGGCTTTTCTTGAGTCATACTGGAAATATGCCTGAGCATATAAGTCAGTGTTATCACCAATGATCTTAACAGAAGACTTGTTGGCACTTACTGTACCGTCTGAGCCTAAGCCCCAGAACAGACATGAAGTGTAGTCACTTGGTACTGTGAAGTTTGGATCAGGTGTCAGTGACAGATGTGTAACGTCATCAACGATACCCAGTGTGAAT
>JAFWKS010000308.1 GCA_017511325.1 Erysipelotrichaceae bacterium | reverse complement strand
TGCACTATATCAATCAGGCTTTGAAAGCCAACTACATCATGACCCGTGATGTTGAATATGTGGTCGAAGACAAGGAAGTCATCATCGTTGACCAGAATACCGGTAGAAAGATGCCGGGCAGAGAATATTCTGATGGTCTGCATCAGGCGATCCAGGCCAAGGAAGGTGTGCCGATCAAACAGGAGACCACTACGATGGCAACGATCACCTATCAGAACTTCTTCAGGCTCTATGACAAGCTTGCCGGTATGACCGGTACAGCCAAGACCGAGGAGGAAGAATTCCTTTCGATCTACAACATGCGAGTCGTGGAGATACCTACCAATGTACCTGTCCAAAGAATCGACTATCCGGATCTGGTCTTTGGTACCAAGAAAGCCAAATACAACGCCTTGCTCAATGAAGTCAAGGAGTTATATGCGAAAGGTCAGCCGGTGCTTGTCGGTACGATCTCTGCTGAAACTTCAGAACTGATCTCCAGGATGTTCAAGCAGGCCAGGATCAGACATGAAGTATTGAATGCCAAGAACCACGCCAGAGAAGCTGACATCATCGCCAAAGCCGGCAAGGAAGGTTCAGTCACGATCGCTACCAACATGGCAGGACGTGGTACCGATATCAAGCTTACCGAGAAATCAAGAGAACTGGGCGGTCTGGTCGTTCTGGGTTCAGAAAGACATGAATCAAGACGTATCGACAATCAGTTGAGAGGACGTTCAGGAAGACAGGGTGACCCTGGTTATTCTAGATTCTACGTATCACTTGAAGATGAACTGATGGTAAGATTCGGTTCTGATCGTATCGCCGGACTGTTTGAACAGATGGGTGATATCCCTATTGAAAACAAGACAGTCTCCAAAGCGATATCCAGTGCTCAGAAGCGAGTCGAAGGTCTAAACTTCGATATCCGTAAAGCTTTGCTAGATTATGACGATGTCATGAGACAGCAAAGAGAGACCATGTATGCACAAAGAAACTACATCCTCGAACATGAGGATATCCATTCAGTCGTTGAAAACATGTATCAGCGTGTCGTTGAAAATATCGTTGAATCAAATATCATCGTTGACGGCAAGAAAGAGACCATCGATTACGAATCGATCATCAAGCGTCTTGGCAACATGGGCATAAACAGCCTGAAACAGGAAGATCTTGAAGGCCTCAACAAGGAAGAGACGACAGAAAAGTGTCTTAATGCCTCATTCGGCGCCTATGAGAAGAAGATCAAGCCGGTCAAGGCACAGATCCTGCCGTTAGAAAGAACGATGGTATTAAGACTGATGGACCGCGCATGGCAGAACCATATCGATGTCATGTCCAAATTAAGAGAAGGTATCCATCTGCGTTCATATGCACAGAACAATCCTCTGCAGGCTTATGTCGAAGAGGGCTATGAACTCTTTGAAAGCATGATGAATACGATATCGAGCGATGTCGTTACCTTCTGCAATAACTTAAAGATCGTAATAAAGGAAAAGTAAATATGGAAATATATGAAATGAAACAAAGCCTAAACACTTCCTTAAAGAAGTTAAAAGATTTAGGCGACTCTCTTTGACCTGGCTCAGATCGAAGAAAAACTGAATGACTTAGAGGCTCAGCAATCTGAAGGATCTTTCTGGTCTGATCAGAAGAAAGCTCAAAGCGTTATAAAGGAATATAACACTTTAAAGGATCTCAAAACGAAGTATTATCTCAACGAGTCCGGCATTGAGTCTTTATTGAGTGAACTGGATGAACTCAACAAGAACTATGATGCAGAACTTTTTGAACTGCTCAATGAAGAGTATGAAGAAGTTAACAGGAACTTTGAAGACTTTGAGATCAACGTCCTGCTTTCAAATGACTATGATCATTCCAATGCGCTTCTGGAGATCCATCCGGGAGCCGGAGGTACGGAATCGCAGGACTGGGCGGAGATGCTTTTCAGGATGTATCAGCGCTATGCTCAGAACAACGGCTATGGCTTTGAAGTCATCTCCTATGAAGAAGCCGATGAAGCGGGTATCAAATCCTGTCTGGTAGCCATCAAGGGCGATAAGGCCTACGGCTATCTCAAGGGCGAATCGGGAGTGCATCGTCTGGTGCGCATCTCGCCGTTTGACGCTTCAAGCAGAAGACACACCTCTTTTGCTTCGGTGGAGGTACTTCCGGAATTCAACAACGAGATCGATATCGAGATCAGACCTGAAGATCTTGAAGTCGATACGATGCGTTCTTCCGGTGCCGGCGGTCAGCATATAAACAAGACCGATTCTGCCGTCAGGATGAAACACATCCCTACGGGACTGATGGCTTTCTCGCAATCAGAAAGATCACAGATCCTTAACAGAGAAAAATGTCTTTCAATACTTAAGGCCAAGCTTTATCAGAAGGCTATTGAAGACAGAGAAAATGAAAAACGTGCCCTGAAGGGTGAACAAAGAAAGATTGAATGGGGATCGCAGATCCGCTCATATGTCTTCTGTCCTTATACACTAGTCAAAGATCACCGCACTAACTATGAGGAGGGAAATGTGGATAAGGTCATGAACGGGGAGATC
>JAFWKS010000023.1 GCA_017511325.1 Erysipelotrichaceae bacterium | reverse complement strand
TACGGAATGTCCAAGGCAGCGATCGAAATGGCTACCAGGTGTCTGGCTTATGAACTTGGTCCTAAGATCAGAGTCAACTGTATCGCTCCCGGTCTGATCTACAAGGAAGGTCAGGAAAGATTCATCCCGGGCTGGAGAGAAAGCTATTGTGAAAGAAGTGCTTTGAAAAGGCTGGTCTACCCTGAAGATATCGGCAATACCGCGATCTTTCTGGCCAGTGATCTTTCAAGCGCCATCACCGGTCAGATCATCACTGTCGACTGCGGCGTAAGTCTGGCACCGTATTTCTATAATCACGTTGAGGACGAACATGTCTAAAGATGAACTGATCAAAAAACTCGGCCTGGTACCGCTTGTTCCGGAAGGCGGATATGTTAAAGAGATGCATCATGGCAAAGTCATCAATGGAAGATCGATCTACAGTACGATCTATTACCTGCTGACAGAAGACAGTGTTTCACGCATGCATAAACTTGACAGCGATGAGATCTGGTTTTTCCATGATGGGATCAGTGTCGAGATCTATCTTATCTATGATGAACATGATGAGATAAGATATCTGGGCAAGGATATAGACAAAGGTGAAGAACTGCAGATAGTGGTCCCGGCCGGAACATATATGGGAGCCCGCATGAAAGATAAAGGCGAGTATTCTCTTATCTCTACATGTATGGCTCCAGCTTATTGCGATGAAGGATTTGTCCTTGGCACATATGAAGAACTCACAGGCAGATCAACTCATCCAGAATTGTTAAAGATATTGGCCAAGTAAAAAACCTCATTTGAGGTTTTTTCTAACTTTATATAAATGTTTCTTTTTATATTGATTTGTTTTTCAGGATCAGCTGGACCAGTTCATCATTGTTTCTGGTCCTGATGAACAGTTCGATCAGACCATCGATCGAATCATCGCGATAATAGTTCATCAGATCTCTTCTGATGATGTTTACGGCGTTCTGTTCGTCTTTGCTTAAAAGAAGATCTTCTCTTCTGGTCCCGGACTTGGCGATATCGATGGCCGGGAAGAGCCTTCTTTCCTGCAGTTTTCTTGAAAGGATCAGTTCCATGTTGCCGGTGCCTTTGAACTCCTCATAGATGACATCATCCATCTTGGAACCCGTATCGACCAGTGCCGTTGCCAGGATAGTCAGCGATCCTCTTTCCTTGGTCTTTCTGGCAGCTCCGAAGAATCTTTTAGGCATATACAAAGCATTCGGATCAAGGCCTCCTGATAGAGTCTTGCCGCTGGAAGCTTCGGTTAGGTTGTAGGCTCTTGAAAGTCTCGTGATCGAATCGAGCAGAATAAATACGTCCTCACCTGCTTCGACCAGACGCTTCGCGTGTTCGATCGTCATCTCTGAGACAAACTTGTGCTTGGTAGGCTGTTCATCAAAAGTCGAGTAGACGATCATCACTCTGTCACCTTTGACTATTTCCTTGATGTCTGTAACTTCTTCCGGTCTTTCATCGATCAATAAAACGATCAGATGAGCTTTCGGACATGACCTTTGTATAGATAAGGCAATGTCTTTTAAAATAGTCGTCTTACCGGCTTTTGGCGGAGAAACGATCAGACCTCTTTGACCTTTGCCTATTGGGGCGATGAGATCCACTACTCTCATCGACAGCGATTCGCCCTGTCTTTCCAGTTTCACCCTTTCATCAGGAAAGACAGGAGTCAGATCTTCAAAAGTCACTCTGGATCTGATCATGTCCGTATCAAGATAGTTTATCTTGTCGATGTAGATCAAAGCGCCGTATCTCTCATTATCTTTGGCTTCTCTTTTCTTGCCTATGATATGGTCACCAGTCCTCAGCCTGAACTTCTTGATGAAAGTCGGGGAAACAAAGACGTTGTCATCACCGGTCTCGAAGTTTTCCCCTCTGATGAAACCATAGCCGTCTTCCATGACCGTCAGTATACCGCTTATCGGAGCAGATGGATCAGGAGTCTTCTTTCCGATGATCCTGATTTCGCTGTTTTCTTCTTTTGCGTCTTCGATCTCTTCTTTTACTTCTTCCTTATCAGAAAGCAGCTCAATGAGTTCTTCTTTTTTTAATCCTGTGACCTTGAGCTCTTTTTCCTTGGCCAGCTGCTTAAGTTCATTCAGTTTCAATTCCTGCAGTTCTTCTTTTTTCATGATCACCATCCGAAATATTCAAGCTGCCTGTCGCAGAGTTTTATCGCTTTAAGCAGGTATTCAAAACGATACGGTTCAAAGCTTTCCTTGCCGCAGCTATAATATTCTTTCTCGTCACTTATATACTTGAGGTTCCATTCGATGCCGTCCTGGATCAGATGTTCACCGCCGTATTCCTTGTCCCATCTTTCTATTCCTGCTTCATTGATGAGCTTCATGAATTCGGTCGTTTTTTCTTCATCAAGCTGTCCCTGGATACACTCCAGTCCGTTTATATCCGTATCCGTTTCATAGTTTAAGCATTCACCTGTTTTACATGAAAAACAGTATCTGCCATCCAGACAAACAATCGTAAATTCCAATTCCATCATCGGGTTTCCTTTCTCTTAAAAAATAATGTTAAGTAAAAATGTTTAATAAAAATCTGTAGGATCAATTGTCGGTAAAATGTTTCTGTACATGATTATTATAGTATAAAAACCCTGAATCATAAGTTCAGAGTTTCCTGATAGTTTTATTCTTCTATGATCAGCTGCAGTTCCGCATTTCCTTCGATACCGATGATCTCTTTGACTCTTCCAAACTGGCCATCCCTGATGCTTTCGTGAATCGTTGCCGTGTTATCGATCATCTTCTCGCAAAGGATCTTCATATCCTTCATCAGCTTTAAAGAAAGTGGATTATATGAACAGGTACGTGAATGATACTGCTGGCCATCATGTCCGCCATAGAAGCTCCAGCTTTCATCAACACCTGCTTTCTCAAGTCTTTCTATCGCCCCGGCAAGCCCTTCCCTGTATTCCTGCAGAGAGAGTGATCCGATCCCTTCCACCATCAGCACACCGCAGCCTGATCCTATCGCATCTCCACAGTATACTGCCTTATCATGAGGATCCAGAAAGATCACTGAACCCAGAGTATGTCCCGGCAGCGGGATCGTTTCTATTTTCCTGTCGCCAAGATCATAGAAGTCTTCCATCTTTTTTACTTCGTCAACATCCTTGCATACAAAGTTTTCCACTGGGCCCATGGAGCCGTTGGAATTTTTCAGATACATATCAAGATCTCTACGATCGAGATAGACTTCTGAAAATTCACCGCACTTGCCGATATGTTCGAAATGACCATGAGTAAGAACACAAATCGTTTCTTTATCTGTGAGACGTTCACAGAAGCGTTTAAGGCTTTCTTCTTCCATGCCCGCATCGATCAGCAGTGATCTGTTTTTGCCATTGATAAGATACATGCTTTCATTTTTATCGCCCTGTATCAGATAAGCGCTGTCGCTGAGTTTTCTTTCTGTATATCCCATAGCTATTTCATCATGCATCCAGTGGCTTTAAGCCACAAGGCCCTTTCGTTTTCAGCAAATGCTTCCCATTTTTCAAGGCCTTCACTGTTTGGATCGCCCTTTCTTGCGAAATTGGCCCAGTATTCCTGCATCATATCGCTTAGATCATGATCTTCTTTTGCATAAGGTCTCCACGATCCATCAAGTGTCCCAAACTGGTAACGGTTGTCGCAGGAATGCGGAACGCCTGCATCATCACCCGGCTGTTTCTGATCGAACACATACATGTATACTTTGTGATCATTTCTCTTAAGGATCTCGCATAATCCTCTGATCCTTTCATACATGTTTATGCCAAACTGGGTCATCTTGGTGTTGGCTCCTTCATCAGCCGTACAGCCGATGATCATGTCGACATCATGAGGGATCAGATCCTTGAGGAAGTATTCATCTGTTTCGTGTTTCAAAACGTAACCATCAGTATAGATGTTGAAACCGTTCATGAATCCCAGCTTATCGTTTTCATCTCTTAAAACCACGGCATCAAGTTTTCTCATCTCTTCGATATCAGAACAGCCAAGTGCTTTCATGAAGCTGATACCGGAAGCTATGATGTCTTCTTTTGATTTGTCTCCTACAAAATGTCCAAGACCTCCGGCTGATTGAATGGAGACCCTTCTTATCATTCCTTTTGTAAGCGGAGAACAAAATAAAGACATCGCAGAACGTCCTCCTGAGGACTGGCCAAAAACAGTTATTTTGTTTTTATCGCCACCGAATCCTTCGATATTTTCATAGATCCATTTCAAAGCTTGTATCTGATCGAGCAGTCCGTAATTGCCGCTTGTTCCAAAGGGGCTCTCTTTCTCCAATTCCGGATGAGTAAAGAAGCCAAAGACATTCAGACGGTAATTGATGCTCACAAGGATGCAGCCTTTCGCACAGAAGCCATCGCCGCAGTATTCATAATCTGATCCGTACCATTGCTGACATCCGCCGCCGTGGATATACATCATGACCGGCAGTCTGTCATCGCTGGACTTTGCCGGAGTATAGATGTTGAGATAAAGGCAGTCTTCAGACATCTTTGGCGGATAAGGATAGTTCTCTATCTTTATATATGGATGGCCGCTGTCGTCAGTAATATCATCTGTTGCATACGCCCAGCGATCATACTGCATGCAGGCAGGACCATAAGTATCGCACACTCTGACACCTTCCCAGCATTCCGGTTCTTCGGGTGCCTTCCATCTTCTTTCGCCGACCGGCGGCTTGGCATAAGGTATCCCTCTGAACAGGGCAAATCCCGCGTTCGATCTTACTGCTTTAAGCAGACCGTATTTTGTTTTAACGATATCGATCATTTTTTAAGCTCCATCACTAATCTAATATTAAATGTATTTGTTTTTTAATTCATTTAAAAATATCGATTGTGCTTATTAAAAAGAGACCTTTCGGTCTCTTTCAGGAGAAATGATATCATCTGAAACTATTTCAGTTTCAGTCTTGCATAATCTTCACCCATCAGGATATGCTTATCCTTCTGGGCGATCGGCGTCACTTCTGTCTTGCTTTCAAACACCATGACAAAGTCAGAGCCGCCAAACAGGAAATATCCCATCGGATCACCTTTTCTTACTTCATCGCCGATCTTCAGATCTTCTTCGAAGTTGCATGAACAGACCTGCGACATGCCTATCGGCAGACAGGCAACATGTCCGAACTTCGTATCAAGTATCACGCAATCTCTGGTCTCTCTTGCCTGCCAAGAGGAATCTGAACAGATGAATGCATAACAATCGTTTTCCGGATCATAATGAGTATGCCCACCGACCGCGTTGAATGCATCGATCTTGTACATATCGATGATCTTTCCATCGACCGGAAAATGATAGCGGTGATAATCACGCACAGATAGGAAAGTATGCGTCAATGTGCCGTTATGGAACATTCCTGCATATTCTTTTTTGTGCAGAAGATCATCGACCGTATAGAATTTGTGTCCCTTGATCTGAACGCCTTCATCTTCGATATAGCCGTCAGCTTTTATCGCAAAGAAACCTTCCGGTCTTGAATCGGCCGGCGAAACCAGTTCAGCTTCGCCGATCGGTCTGACACTTGGATCGATCAAACTGCGTGAGAAGAATTCATTATAGCTGTGCCAGATATTTTCAGTCGAATACCAGCCCTTATCCATGCCGAAAGATGAGTCATGAAACTGTTTTTCAAACAGTTCATCATTCCAGGATTCCTCACTTGAAAGATACCTTCCCCAGTCGATGGAATATTTTTTGATCCAGGTCGCAATCGGTTCATGGTATTCAAGAGTCGGGATATAATAGTCTTTATCCTTCAGTTCATTAAGGTATTGGCCAAAGACGAACCAGAAGTAATTCAAAGACTGATCCACTCTGTCATAAAGCGTTGAATATCTTTCTGTATTGATGCACTCCCATGGCAGGCACCTGCATGACCAGTCGATGAAATCATAAAGCTCTTCCAGTGTAAAAGCCGGATTGCTTATGTGATCGGGATTCTGTTCATGAGCCTGATCCAGAGCCTTCTGCACTAGAGCTCTCAGCTCAGGATCTTTCATCAGCTCTTCGAATTCTTCAGTTATTTTTTCTCTTTGTTTCATATCTGCCTGATTATTTATGAATGATCGTACCTGTCTTTCCCTGCAGGGCTTGCTTGGCCTTCTCCAATGAAGTTATAAGCGCCTTGCCGTTTTCTGTGGCTTTGACATATTCGATACATGATTCTACTTTCGGAAGCATGCTTCCTTTGGCGAAATGGCCTTCTTCAATATACTCAGCTGCCTGTGCAAGCGACATCTCATCGAGATCTTTCTGATCAGGCTTGTTGAAGTTGATCGATACCTTGTCAACAGCTGTCAGGATCACCAGCATGTCTGCTTTAAGATCCAGAGCAAGTTTGGCGCTGGCCCTGTCTTTATCGATGACCGCTGCCACACCTTCAAAGTATTCCTTGTTCCTGATGACCGGGATACCCCCGCCACCGACCGTGATGACGATGCAGCCCTGTGAAACAAGTTTTTCAACTGTTTCGATCTCTACGATCGATACCGGTTTAGGTGAAGGCACTACGCGACGATATCCTCGACCGGCATCTTCAACAAATGTATAGCCCGTCTCTGTGGCTATTGCATCCGCTTCTTCCTTGCTGTAGAAGGAACCGATCGGTTTGGTCGGATTTTCAAAAGCCTTGTCAGCTTTATCGACTTCGACCTGGGTGATGACGGTCGTGACCGGTTTGTTTAGACCCCTTAGCTTCAGTTCTCTGCCAATCGCCTGCTGCAGATGATAGCCGATGTAGCCCTGCGTCATGGCGCCGCATTCAGGGAAAGGCATCTCAGGAGTCGTACCACTGTTGTTGTGGGAATTCTCAAAGGCCAGATTGACCATGCCGACCTGCGGACCGTTGCCATGTCCAACTACAACATCATAACCTTCTTCAACCAGATCTACAATAGTTGAAGCTGTTTTTTTGACCAGTTCCAGCTGTTCTTTGGGAGTGTTGCCCAGGGCGTTTCCGCCCAGGGCAATAACTAATCTTCTGCTCATATCAGTACAGGTCGTAACCGTATTTCTCCAGGACCTTGTCGAGATCTTCCTTAGCAGCCTGCCTGTGTGTCTCGGTATATTTTCTTCTATCCTTTGTGAAGTAGACCAGGAGTCCTCTCATGGCTGTCAGACGGTTCCACGCTTCTTCCCAGCATAATGATGAAGCTGAGTCTGCTACTTCATCAGTAACATCTTCACCTCTTGTGCATGGCAAGCAGTGCAGGAACTTGCAGCCCAGAGCACCTTTTTCCATCAGCTGTCTGTTGACCTGATACTTCTTGAAGATCTCGGTTCTTTCTTCCTTGGTCAGTTCAGCTTCATATAAGCCATACCAGACGTCAGTGTAGAAGAAGTCTGCTCCTTCAACATCCTTTTCGTCTTCAGTTACTTTCCAGGTACCGCCAGAGACCTTGCAATTTTCTTCAAAGATCTTTCTGTGCTTCTCAGTGAATGGCTGAGTCTTTGGATTGTTGAGCGGTCCATAGAAGACGAAGTGTGCACCAAGTTTAGTACAGATGAAGCCTAAAGAAGCTGCTACCTGTGTAAAGTCACCGCAGAAGACGACCTTGCAGTCTTCAAATCTCTTGCCGGCTGGCAGATTTTCCATCATCGTGATGACATCGGCGATCGCCTGCGTCGGATGGGTGTAGTCAGACATGGCATTGATTACCGGAATGGTCGTGGCATTAGCCAGATCGACAACCGTCTTGTGCTCAATAACTCTGGCCATGATGATATCGACCAGGCCGCTGAGGACTCTGCCGGTATCGCCGATCGTTTCGTGACCTCCCAGCTGGATCATGCCCGGGCCCAGATACTGAGCATGGCCGCCCATCTGGGTCATTGCTGTCTCAAACGAACAGCGGGTCCTTGTTGAAGACTGCTGGAAGATCATAGCCAGAGTCATGTTCTTCATCAAAGGTGGGTAATATCCTTCTTTGATAGATTTCTTTATAGCGCGGGAGACTTCGATTATCTCCAGTAATTCTTCTTTGGTAAAATCGTTTACTGTTATAAAATCTTTTTTCATTTTTATTTCCTTTATTCTTTCTTTTTACCGGCATAGTAAAGATATACGCCTACGCCAAACGTCAGGATCAGACCGACTAACTGCATCCAGAAACCGAATCCGGATGGATCAAGATCCAGCAATGAGTAAGTTGCAATGCCTACTGAGAACATGCACAGGATGAAGACGATGACCATGCCGACCTTGCCGCCAGGTACTTCGTAGACTCTTGGAGTATTATCAGTAAACTTGAGTTTCAATGCAGCCGGGAACATCAGCAGGTAGCAAAGCATGAAGACGATTGATGAGAAGGCAAAGATCGTCCAGAATACTTCGTTGGCATTACCTGATAAAGAATAGTTGAGTACCAGCAGGATACTTGAAACGACACCCATGACATAGTAGAGGTTGTCGGCCGTGCCGTATTTAGGATGTCTGTGGCCCAGGAATTTCGATCTTTTATCCAGATCAGCTGCCATGAAGGCTTCATTGCCGCCCAGTGTCCAGGTGATCATGTTGGCAACAAGAGTCAGGATCGCACCGAAGATGACTATATAGAATAAGACGTTGCCAAACGGACCAAATACTGTGCATAGTTCCTTAAGCGCATAGACGAAGCCATCGACTTCATCGATCGCATCTGCAGGGATGGCAGCCAGGACGCCGAATGAACCGAAGCAATAGATCGCAACAATTGCAACACCGGCTATGATCGTCATCTTTGGCACAGTGTGTTTCGGATCTTCAATCTGTGAACCGATCGAACCGATCAGTTCAAAACCTAACAGGTTGTAAACGATGACCGCGAAGTATCCGCCGTCTTGAGGGTTGATGATATCCGCAAAGTTCGGGATCCAGTTAGACAGTGAGAAGTCATTTGCCAGACCGTTCTTGAAGCCATAGATGATACCTAACACGCCAAGCAGGATCAGGATGCCCATCTTCAGATAAGCCATGATCGAAGCAACTTCAACGGAGAGATCGATACCCTTGACACCGATATAGACGATGACCCAGCACATGAAGATCGCGATCACTGCCTGCAGGAATACAGGCATTTCCGGCCAGATAGCCAGAACGAGCCAGCCTGAGAAAGCCGTGAATACTGCCGGCATCCAGAAGGCAACATTGATCCAGTACATCCATCCTTCCATGACGCCCCAGAATTCGCCAAACGCTCTCTGGACCCACGAAACGATACCGCCATCATCAGGATATGTGCTTCCCAATTCTGCCGACATCAGTCCATACGGCAGGAAGAAGAAGATGGCTGAGATGATCCAGATCGAGATCGATGAAACACCGATGATCGTCGGAGCCACAAACGAGTCTAAGACCAGGATCGAGCAAACTGTAAACAATACGGTCTTAGTCAGTGAAACTTTTTTGTTGTTCATAAATATTTCCCT
>JAFWKS010000307.1 GCA_017511325.1 Erysipelotrichaceae bacterium | reverse complement strand
TGACGTCAATGATTTCATTGACGAAAAGAAGACAGGCCGTACCAACAAAGACGGCACAGAGGAGATATTAAAGTATCTCCAGTGGGCTCGAATGATGGAGGAGGTAATGGAATTTGACCCGGACGCGAGGTTTGAAATCGTTGAATTCGACGATAACGGGCTGCGTGTTAAAGAGGGAGAATCCGGAAGATCCTACCAGAAAACATTCGGTGGCTTCTTTGTCTGGACCCGCGTAACTATTAAGGGACAGACAAGGGAGTTCTTCCTGCCGGTCATGGACCCTGCAAATCGACCAATGAAAGACCACCCGTATCAGATTGCAAACAAATGGGGAAGAGTCTTCACCATCATGCCGATGGATTCGATGGCTCTTAATACAAGTATCATGAGATGCTTTGTTAAGAACATCGCGATCAATTTCGGCTTAGGCTGGAAAGTTTATGCAGGTGATGTGGAAGAACCTGAAGATGAAACCGTTGTAGACGGCAATAATCAGATGGTTAATCCAACGACGGGCGAAGTGATCAGCACTCCGATTATGCCTGCGCCTGTTGCACCGACACCGGTAGAAAATGTCGCAGCAAATCCTGTTCCGGCAACAGCTGCTATGGCTCAGCCTGATTTTGTTACGGTTGAAGCACCGGCACTTCCGGAACTTGGCGATGCCATGTCGTTGCAGGAAGCACAAATTCATGTGCTTTCAGGCGGTGGAGACAAATACAAAGGTCACACGGTCCAGTATATGATCGACACAGCTAAATCGGCAGAACACGCAAGAATGTGTCTTGAGTCGTTTGCCAGCAAGGGCAGTCCGGCTGACAGAAAAGCTTGTGCCATTGTCCTGGAGGCTTTCGACAACGGCATAATCAAGTATGCTCCACAAGAAGCGGCCGCAGCATAGCCGCTTCTTTCTTAAGGAGGACAGTTAAAATGGAAAAAGAAAAACTGCCCTTTACTATCGATTGGGTAGTTGATATTGATCTCCCCGGGGTGAAGAAGTATAAAGCATCCCGTGGAACAAACATCGACTGTCCGTTCTGCAAACAGGACGGCAACAGGAAGGGAAAAGAAAAACTGAACTATAACGACGATAACGGCAAATGGCGCTGCGCCAGATGCAATAATGCCGGAAATTCAGTGATTCTGCATTCCAAACTGACAGGGCTCAACTACAATGACGCTCTGGCTGACCTGAATAAAAGGTGGAACGGACTTCCATCGGATGTAAAGGTCAAACTGCAAAGCAGGGAAAAGAGCGGGCCGGAATATATCCCGCCTGAAACATTCCTGCTTAATCAAGCCTACATGAGCCTTCTATCACAATTGAGTCTATCCGATAAACACCGGAAAGATCTTCATAACAGGGGACTTGATGACAAAGAGATAGAAAAGTACGGCTACAAGACATACCCAAAGGTCGGTGTGTCGACGTTTGCCAAAAACTCTGTCTTCGAATCAGGAGTCTCTCTGGCTATGAAGCGCTATGAGAAAAACAGCCAGCTCAACGAAGACCAGCATTTTCAGATCCCGGGATTCTATGATTTCGGTAAAAATGTAAAGATGGTCAGAAGGAAGAATTCTTATTTCGTACCTGTCAGAAACATCGACGGTACGATCGACCGATTCCAGTTAAGGCATGACACAAGTGTTATACCCAGCCCGGATGAAGCGAAAAAGAAGTATACTTCCTGGTCGTCAGGTGAAAGAGATACAGGCTGCTCCGTTACCGGAACATCCAATATTCACTGGGTAGGTTTTCCGAAGGCAAATGACTATACTTCAGAAAACTACCGAACACCTGAGCAGGTTGAGCTGACAGAAGGAGCCTTGAAAGGCGATGTGGCTCACACACTATCAGGACACCATTGGGCATTTATATGCCTTCTCGGTGTCAGTAACTATGGACAGCTGCCGAAAGCGCTGGAATATCTGAAGAAGCATGGCACGAAGCAGATCAATATCTGTTTTGACATGGATTATCTGACGAATACCAACGTGCAGTCGTCTCTTGACAAGGTCAAGAAAATAATCACAGACGCAGGTCTTACCTGGGAATGGATTAAATGGGACCGAAAATACAAGGGAGTAGACGACTGGCTGCTGGCCAGAAAGAAATATATTGAGAACAGGAACGGAGTTTGATCTCCGTTTTCTGTTTTTTAAAAGGAGGAAAATATATGGCAAAAACAAAAACTTTGTCATCAATAGTTAAAAAGTACAACAAACAGTTGAATGATTATGAAACAAAGAAAGCATCTATCGAGGAGCAGATCGCTAAGCTCGAAAAGGAACTCGAAGAAACCGAGCATTCATATGTGAACTGGATAGACGGAATCCTTATTCCGCTTGCAAAGGAACTGATGAAACGCAAAGGCCTCAAGTATTTCGAGATCTACGGTCCTTTCGGGCTGAGCTGTGAGACGTCAGTTTATATGGCAAACGAAAGAAATGGAGCTGCTTATGGCGGGCGTTCCGGCGAAAGTAAGATCCCGATCTGTGAGGTGGACACCTGGAGTCTTACTGTCCATCCGGACATGAAATATCGAACGGATGAGACACTGGATAAATATCCGCGAGGCTCAATAGGTGAGTTAAACGGATGGAATGATGTCTATCAGGAGCTACCTGACGATATCGACGAGATCGTTAATCTTCTTGCATTCTCCAAAGGAGAGAAAAATGAAGAAAAGTGACGAGATCAAAACACTCCGGTATAAATATCTGGATAAGGAATATGATCTGGCATTCTATATTAGCTCATATTGCAATAACGCCAATATGTATATTGGGTTGATCATGCCGAAAGAAGAAGATGTTTTCGGAGATCTTACCGTGAACATCAGTCCATTGATGCCTGGTTTTGGCTTTGTGGACGTAAACGGCAACCCGGGGATCGACAGGGTTCTTGAAAAGAATGGCTTTGCCAAACCTACAGGGGTCTATAAAGAAAGCGGGTTTAACGAATATCCGCTTTATGAGTTCGATCTTCAAAAAATGAAGCCTTATATACATCCTGATTCAGAGTATTTGCTTTTGGAAGGAGAAGAAGCCGAATAATGAAGAACGCTATTCTAGTCGTTCAATTTGAAGTCGTGGACGGATCAGTCGTAAACCATGACGGAGAATATCGGGTAGGCATAGATGACCTCGAAGGCCTTGAAGCGTATGCCTACATAGAACTATCGCACAAAGGCGCCCATAAATTCGATTTTTCGACGGAAGTGTCAAAGCAGGAACTTATACCTGTTCCTGATGATCTTTATAAGAAATCTGAAGAATATCGCAAAGGATACTTCTCCGGATTATACGCCGGTCTCAGTAAGAAGGCAAAGGAAGGAAATAGTAATGTGTAATATTTGCGATTTCAAAATTAAAGCAGTCGGTGAAGAAAGCAACATCAACAGACTGCTTGAGTGCCTGAAAAACGAATATCACTATATTCGTGGCGAGACACAGGAAAAACTGGATGAGGAATTAAGCAAAAGGTATTCGCTGAAATATGCCTCAAAAGACGGTGGCAGTTATCTTTACGCAAACAACGATAAGCATCTATACAGGATCTTTGAATGTTGTGCAACCGAAAAGGTCAAGAAGGATAACAACTGTTACGCCGTTATGTCAGGCGACTGTGCCAACTCGGTATTTGTCTGCATGTTTGAAGGCCCAAATTCGTATTATACGGATGGCCTAAACAGCTGGATCAAGGATCTTGCAAAAGAACACGCAACCACTGTTGTTCAGCTCTCTAAAGATCTGGATCTGAAAATCGAAATATATTCGAATGAGCCATCATTCGGCATGGCCGAACATTACATTATAGATAAAGGAAAGGTCATTGCCGACGAAGAGTATCCCTTTCATTTATACTATCTGGCTGATTACGAGACAGAAGAGCAGGCTGAAGAGGATCTTGACATAGTGCTGACAGACGAGGAAAGAGGATCGGATTGGATTTTCAGATGCGAAATCGATCCGATTAATCCTATCTGGCATATCTGATCTAAAACTGAATCGTTAAGAAAAGGAGAGAGATCTCCTTTTCTTGTTAAAAGGAGGAAAATATGTTCGAAGTTAGTTTACTGAATCTGCAAAACGGCAAGAAATTCTATATGTCGTTTGAGTCAGAATACTTATTAAACAGGTTTTTGAACAAAGTTAAGTATTCAAAAACGCTTAAACTTTGTTCAGTTAGCAGGGGCTGATATGAGAGATATCTACAGTCTATATGACGATGCTGTAAGCATTGTTGAAGAGTCGTGCGGGTATGATCTCATAGGAAATGTAACCAATTTGGTCGTTAACAGCCGCGCCATAAGAAGATGGGGCTGCTGTAAATGTCGCACATTTTATGGTGAAAAGCATTACACGATCGAAGTATCGGATAGGATTCTTGATGAAAAAGTTCCTTATGAATCCGTTCTTTCGGTTATGGTACATGAAGTTCTGCATGCAACAAGCGGAGCGAAAGGGCATAAAGGTCTCTGGCTAAAAAGAGCAAATCAGATTATGAGGAAACATCCTGAACTCTCAATCACCAGATGTACCAATTCCAATTTCTTTGGCCTCGATGATGATTATCGGGAAAAGAAAAGGAAATATGCCTGCCAGTGCGAAAAATGCGGATTGATTCTGACCAGGGCTGTACAAAACAATTTTGTAAAGAACCCCGGGTTATATATCCACAGAGGCTGTGGAGGACACTTCAAACGCATTTATCAGTATCAAGCAGCAATCTGCTAAAACTAAAAAACACATCTCTCTTTTATAGAGGGATGTGTTTTTTTTGTGTACTGTTTGTTATGAAGCAGAATATCCCGGTTCAGACGCAGATATCATCCTTGGATCAATTAATTGATGAAGGTCTCTTTATCTTCGGCTATTGTGAAGTTTAACTGATCGGTATATGAGCCTGAATACGTCGGGTTTTCATCGAGATCGATGTCAAGGGTAAACGAATCGTCGCCAACCAGGCCATCCCCCATTGTTCGCTGCTTATGGAGTAATCTATCTCTTTGCCACTGCTTATCAGGTTGGGATACTGATTATCTTTTCTAAATTCACATCTGTTACTGTATATTCCAATATTGCGTTAATTGCCGCTAGTGAGCCCCCCCTCCGGCAGAATTGTGAAGGTTACTGCGTCGGTGTAAGTTCCTGCAACATTCGGCGTGTCCTGAAGTGAAAACTCAACGATAATACTGCCATCGCCTCCAAGATCGCTGTAATTGCTTTGGTCAACAGAATAAGCCAATGAATTGCTACCGTAGATCAGCGTGCCTGATGAAGAGACCGCCACATCAATAGTATAGTTATCGATAACGGAATAGGTTATCGTATTGTTTTTTAGATTGAGGTTTGAAGGAATAATGATTGAGTAAATATCTTCCCACTTTGCATAAAGCGTGATATCTTCCGTAAGCATCTGGCCGGATACAACAGCCGTACTCAGGCTTTCGTCTGTGTACCATCCTAGAAAGTGCTGATTATTTTTTGTGGGTGTTGGGAGTGACGAAGGTATCGATTTAGCTGCTGTTGCGCTTATTGAACTTCCGCCGTTAGTTTCGTAGTTTATGTTGAAAGCATATTCAAAATCGGCTCCCGTGCCCTGGTTGACATAGAAAACATTGTTTACCAGATCGTATAATCCGGGCTTCAGGTCTGACTTTCTTAAGGCAGGAACATAATTTCTCAAAAGTGTTCCGTTGTGGTATATTTTTGAGCCATAGATTTTTTCTAAAGTAAGTGCATCCGTATAATGCTCTGTATCGTTTTTGGCATGCATGCCGCCTATATATAACATTAGATTAGAATCCGAAGCTTGAAAGTACCAGGTACTGCTTATGCTTCCTGTTGTTTCATCATATGTCCATTGTCCATTCTTTGCAGAGTAATAGTGTCTTTTCATATCTGCTGTGATTGATGTCAGGACCCATTTTGCTGCCGCAAACACAACTCTATTTCCGCTTGTTTCAATTCCTCCGGCAACAAGATTGTTTATGCCATTTCTATTTCCTCGGCCGTTGTATCCTTGGACGCCATCGGCTGCTCCGTATATCTCCGCATCAAGATCAAATTGGTAGTTTTGATCTCCGACCGCAACTAAGGTGTCAATCCACTGCGCACCAGTTGTTTCTATATACTCCAAAGGATAGTAGTTATTCGAATAATCACTTGAATTTGTTGCACCAAGAAACACAGGAGAAGACATGAGTTGCATGCCTATTTGCTGAACAAGAAGTTCCTCTTCCTGAAGTTCGTCTTGAGCAGTTTTTTCTTCCAAATCCGAAATCTCTTCTTCGGGCACGTCTTGTTCCGTATCTGCCTCTTTCTCCTGTAATCCATCTTCTATGATGATCGTTTCATCAGGCTCTTCCTCGTCCTGATGATTTTCATCTTGTTCAATCACTTGAGAGGTGTCATCCTGAATATTCCCGCTCTGATCATCATCTTCAGCTTTGATTGTCACGCACCCTGATAAACATAATAAAATCAGAAGTATGTTTACTGTCTTTTTAAATACATTATTCATTGAAATGGCTCTCCTTTCACTTCCAAAATTATTCAGAATGTGCCGGGAGAGCTCTGATGGATAAATGATAACCCCCCCCCCCCGCTTTGTCAAGGATTATCCGAAAATAGTGGTGAATTTTTAACTTTGTCCTCAAAAAAATTTCTGGGCACCCAGGTGCCCAGTCTTTTTTCATTTCAAAATAGTTGTAAACTTTACATCGCTGAAAACGAAAATTTCTTATCTCATTTCAAAATGGTTGTAAATTTTGCCCAGACAAAATTTCGCTCTCATTTCAAATCAATTGTCACATTTCAATTATAGTTGTAAAAAAACACAAGCAAAAAGCAACATTATGATCCATCCCTCGCGGAAAAAAGCACAGATGTACTATGAGGCCATGTTATATAATGATGATAGAGGTTTTAACCTCTAAAATATCTTGTTCGAGAAATTGCATTATCTTTATTTTTTTATGCAAAGTCTCGATTTTTTTATTAAGAAAAGAAAGGAGAAATATCTAATGGCTGGTGTCTTTAAATCTTTAGTAAATGTGGCTCTTACTTGGGGTTCCGGTATAGGCGCTTTAGCACTTATTTTCTGCGGCTTCAAATACGCCACTGCCTCCGATCAGCAGAGTGCATCTCAGGCTAAATCATGGTTCATCAGAATACTTATTGGTATGGTTATTGTTTTTGCGGCCAATGCAATCATGGTTGCAGTTGAAAGGATCGGCGGTAAAGTCAATTTAGATGATATCGATATTAATAACTAATTTGAAATCATCAAAAACCATATAACCCACCGTCTCATATATATGATGGTGGGTTATTTTTTTAAAAAACCAAATAGAAAGGAGGGAAAAATATGGATCCTGTTACGTTAGCAATAATAGGTGCAGTAACCGCCTTGGCCGGTTCGATAATGAAAGGTATTGCAGGCCTTGTTTCTAAAGTTGCCATGCTCGAATTGCTGTGGTATCTGATCGGCGTGATCCCGATATTGCTTTTCCAGGCCTGTATAACGATGTTTGTTACCCTGATGGATTCATCGTTTCTGGTGAATTTTAACTTCTTTCCCGCAGCGTCCAGTATTGCATCAACTCCTATTATCGGCAATATCGTAAGTTTCCTTACGGAACTGGTAGGAAAGTACCAGAACTGGGCAAATATGAACAGTGGAAATGTCACACAGGAGATCATTGAACATATGGCACCGCTCACCGCAACGCTTGATGCGATTGCCGGCGGATTATTCGCTGCTTCAATGCTTCTGGCTGTTTATAAGATGATATTTGCTCCGCTGACCGGGGACAAGGCCATGAGCCCAGCTAAAATCATCATAAAGATCTTTGCAGTTGGCGTTCTGTTATTTACCTGGAAATCATTTATGGGCGTTTATTTCAGGCTTTTCCAGCAGATAATAAATTCCCTTGGAAACAGTGTGTTCAGCACGCTGCAAAAAGCGGCAAATATTGACTTGGACAATACGGATTGGGCGCCTTTTGTTATTGTCAGGGAAGTAATGAGCGTGGCCCGAAAAGGCAAATTTGATGAAGGCGATGTCATGTACATAACACAGGCAATACTTATCACAAGCCTGTCTTTATCTATGTTCCAATGTCTGCTGTCATATCTTGAAAGATATATAACCTTTATTTTCTATACATACGTCGGAGCGCCGTTTATTGCTTTGGCCGTAAATGATGAAACATCCGATTCATTCAAAGAATGGATAAAAGGCATACTTCAGCAAAGCCTTGGTATTACCGTATCCATGTTTTTTATCCAGATTGCCTGGAAATTCATGCTCGGCAGTACATCCTCAGATGAAATGCGATATATGTTTACCATAATGGCGACGATATGCTTCAACCTGTCCAAAAACTCTGAAAAACTGTTTAATATGGTAGGTTTCAGAACGATGCCGACTGGGGATCTGGCCAGATCATTCATGGCAGGAGTAGCCGGTTTAGCAGCCCAGGCGAGAATGGCCCAACCTATTGCAAAAGCCTTTGGCAATGCTGTAGGCGGCGGATTCAAAGCCGTCGGCGGAGCTATGGAACAAGGCGGCAAATCTATGATGAAGATGGGAATGGGCGATGCAGGACTTGGGCCTATAGATTCCGATTCCATGCAGTCTTTGGGCAGTCTGAGTGAAGCGGAACAGAATGTTATGGCTTTAGACGCAGATCATCAGGCGGCGCTGTCAGAATTCAATGATGCCGATAAATCACTCGGCCAAGCTGAAAGCGGATTCAGACAGACCGAACAGGCAGATAATCTCGAAGCAAAGAAAGACTTCGACAGTGCAAAAGCAGCTCTCGACAATGATTACGGCGAGAAAATGAGCGATATAAATACCGATTACGGCAGACTCAATCAGATCAGCGATGAATACAACAAAGGCATGAAAGACCTTAATGAAAAGAAGGGCGAAATGTCAAAAGAAGAATACACCGCTGAAGCTGACAAGCTGAAACAGAACAGAAATGATGCTATGGGCACACTGCATGAAGAACTTAAAGGCAAATACGGTGATACGACATCCAAAGATGCCAAGAGCGTTCTTAAAAACGCTGAGCAAAGCGCAAAAAGAGACTATGAAAAAGGCATTAAGGACACCTCTAACCAATATGAGGCAAGGAAAAACGCCAATGCTCAAACCAGGCAGGATGCTGTCAACAGCTATAAGCAGCAGATTGGCTATGATGATAAACTTAGCGCTGTTAAAGAGTCAAAATCCAATCTTGACAGTGCCAAAGCACAATATGAACAGGCCAAGAAAGATAACCCTGTCGCATCAGCCAGCCTGCTGAAAAACAGTCAGTCCGTTAAAACAGGCAATAAATTTATGGACTCTGTCGTTAATGACACCATCGCCAAAAAATACGGCAAAAGTGTTGAAGGTACAGATAAACCAGTAGATATCGCCCATGACAGTGACGGCAACAGATATGTGCTTGCCCAGGCTAAAGTCACTAATGAGCGCGGAGCTGTTGATACAAAGACAATCGCTATTCCTATGGATGGCGCTCCGGAGCTCAGACAGGGCAGCGCTCTGTTTGATGTCAGTGGTGAGCAGATCGGTATGGGTTCAGGATATGCCGATGGCACAAATTCATACTTTGAATACCGTGAAGCTAGGTCCTCAAGAGAAGACGAACTTTCTTCTTATCTGATGGGCAACGATATGGATGATTCTGATGATGTAAATAACGAAATCAAAGGAGATAACGATTCCAATCGCTTCGACAAAGAATCAAAAGGAATTGATTATGGAGAGGACATAGATGAAAACGAAAGCGGGGAATAAATCATGGCAATGAATTTTAATTCTCAGGACAACGATTTCAAACTTCTCGGAAAGAATTTAAGTGTTGCAAAAAAAGCAGCCGGAGGGGGTTCGTTGCTGGTGAGCAGCGGAACCCCTTTTATCCTGTCCGGAGGAGGAGCGCTCGTTGCTATTGTCTTTATACTGTTAATGCTTTTTGATTCGGGATTTACAGCCGATCTTTTAAACAGCAGCAATGTCGATCAGATCTATGACAATGTCTTTGATGTTCTGAAACAGGAATATAACAGCGAAGTCAGGAAGGGCTACAGTCTTATGATCAACGATATCAATGCCAAGTATGGATCGGAATACGGATGTGCCATAAACATCAATAACAGCAGCCAGGTTTATATTCCTGACACCTATCACAACGATACCTATTTCGGGCAGAGCCAGAAGGGGTATATCAGATATTCCAATGACAAATGCCATGTAGACCTGGTGGTGGATGTAACGCCATCACTCGAAGATCTGTCCAAGATTGCGACAGTTTATTATTCATCCATCAACTCGCAGCTCGGTGAAGCGGACTACGAGGTTTTAACCGGTCACGCCAGGACGATTTTTGGTTCTACTGCAGAGGAAGGAACGCGTTACGAATCGGTCGAATCCGCTGATTTTTATCAGGAATTAAGAGAGACCGACTATACATTAAGCTCCCCAAAAAGCCTCAGTGAGCTTGGCTTTAGCAAAGTAAAAGTCGAACTATACCGCTATAAGATCGAAGTTCAGCCGGAAATTACTTGTCCGGTCGATGAGACGCCTTCGTGGCAGAATGATGATCCGGACGCAGAAACATGCGTTCCGACTCCGCCGGTTTATGAATATGAGGATCATATCTTCATAGGTCAGGCTGAGCCGGGCGGGCCATCAGGAAATATTGTTGAAATAAACCATGTCAGGACAATCGGCAGCGGGAAAGAATACAGCTTCAGAAATGTTATCTATCTTGATACATACAACATCAGAGAAAGTGAAATTGATAATTTTCTGCAATATGAAGTCGATAATTCCGATATAACCTATGGTGATGCCAGAACGAATTATGACGATACTCTCTCGTTCAAATTCATGAACATGATTCAGACTCTGGATCTTGAAGAAATCTATTACAGAGCAATGTTCAGCAGCCCGTATGGCGATTATATAGACGGACACATCATCGGCGGTTTCTTCTATCCTGATCTTATTCAGGGCGACGTAACGGAACTTCTGGATTTTCTTGGATTATCAAGTTACGACGAAATGTGTGTCGAAATAAGGGCCCTACAAAACTCGGGATTGATTCTTAATTCAGGCAGTACATATCTGCAATGTACCGAATTTGTCAGCTATATGACATATAAAATATACGGATCAAACAGATATCCAAACTGCGATGGAATTAACGGAGCATCGGTTTTACAGTCTCAAGGATGGTCGGGAAGCTTCAATGACATAAGGGCCGGAACGGTCCTGAGCAGACCGGCATATGATGGAACAGTCCATGGCCATACCATGATGGTCATTGCCAGAGATGGCAATAATATTACGATTGCCGATGCAAACAGAAACCACAGAGGCGGTATATCTATTTACACGATAGATATCAACACCTTAAATAACAGCGTAGGCGGAAGGCTGCAGGCCGCAACACCGTAACCGCTGAGAACAGCTCAAAATTATCAGGCGTCTGATTGTTCAGACGCCTTTTAATTGAATAAATTTTACGAAAGGAGGCTTAACAATGCCTAAAAAGAAAACCATTGAAGATGACTCTAAGCCTATTATCAACAGAGCCAGCAAGAAAAACGAAACAAAACAAGAGATCAAAGAAGTAAAAAAAGAACCGGAAAAGAAGAAAGCACCGGCCAAGGAAGAAACAGTTGCAGAGGCTGTTGTTCCAGCAGAGATCGACGAAAAGGAATTAGCCAAGAAAAAGAAGGCTCCGGAGAAGAAAAAAGCTGACAACAAGCCAAAAAACAACGAACCGATCATTAAGAGGTCACCTAAGAAAACGATCTCCCAGGATGTTCCGGGCGTCAAATCAGATGAAATCAAGCAGAATGAAATGAAGGAGATTCCATCCCTTGATATCAATGACGAAAAGGAAATCGCAACCCTTGAAGACCTTAAGGAATTCATGGAAAAGAAGCAGATCCTGTGGGGCGAAGTCTACGGTGTAGATGACGGTGTCGGGCCTTTAGCAGGTCATGTAATTATGTCTGTCATGTATAACGGCATCAGAATCCAGATCCCTGATCAGGTGTTCTTCGAGAAGAATTACAATCTTGGCAGCGACTATAATTCTCTGCCTGAATTTGCCCCTGAAGGCAAGCAGTGCAAATACAAGAGAAGAAAAGACAGAGGCCAGTATTACAACGGCGCAAGGATTTGTTTCATCATTAAAGCCGTTTCCAGAGATATGATCGAAGACGGCTATTTTGAAGGTGAATATGAACCTAATGTGTTCGCATCTAGGATCGAGGCCATGGAAAAACTCAGAGAGATCTACTTCGGCAAGAACAGCGAATATAAAGTCGAAGTCGATGCCATTACAACAGCTAATGTTCTGACAGTCAGACCTGACAGAGTGCGTATCGAATGTCTTGGCGTAGAGTCATCAGTCGATGCTCATAACCTGTCAGATGAACCGGTCGAGAACTGCGAAGATGTCGTTCAGACCGGCGACAAGATCAAAGTCAGGATCAGAAAGATCTATCCAGACGACAACTATATTGCCGTTACAGGCAGATTAAAAGACATCAACAAGATGATCAATTCCATGATGATCGGCTCTTCATATCTTGGCTACGTTGACAAGTTCAATCCTAAAGACAATACCTATAAGATCACTCTCAAAAATGGTGTTCAGGCATCTGTTAAACAGGATCTTGTCAGAGGCAATGAAAAGCTTATCAAAGGTGATCGTGTATCTGTCAGAGTCACCGAAATCAAGCCGACGTTTGTTATCGGTCTTGCGTTAAAATATTAAATTATTTCAGTTCTGGGCACCCAGGTGCCCAGACTTTTTAAACTACAGGAGGAAAATTAATGGCTCAGAATGAATCAAGAAATTTTTATCCGATCCCGGTCAATTACCAGAGCGGCATAACGCTTATGGGCCATAACTACAAAGGCAGAAACATTGCCGAAGCACTGATATTCACAGGTGTATTTGTGATTATCTCGCTTTATGTTTCCTACTTTGTCATAAGGTTCAACGCTCAAATAACTACCTACATAGCTTTTGCGGTCGTACTTCTGACGTTCCCGTTATTCACAAAAGGAATCAACGGAACCTGTGTTACCAAACAGATCGGCTATGCGATCAAAAGCTATTTCCACAGAAGAGTATCTCTTTACAATAACAAAGTCAAAACCAAGGTAACACCGTATATTGATGTTGTTGCCGATTCGCAAAAGGTCTTGCCAAGAGATAAGATCAATGAGCTCTTCAGCAAATACAAAAAGAAAATGAATATAAGCGCCGCTACCAAGATTGACGAATACAGTCTTGAAGAAGATGAATATATCTTCATTGATGATGAAGATTATGAACAGGACGGAAACAGGAAAGAAAAACGGAAAGGAGGAGGACTTCGTGGATTATTCTCAAGAAAAAAGAAAGCCGCTAAAAACAAAAAAGAGGATACAGTCAACGCAGCATGACACGCCGATCAGGGAAATAGTAAACGGCATAATCATCACCAAGGATGAAAGATATGTGAAGATCATCGAAGTCATCCCGACGCCGTTTTTCTTAAAGAAAATAAGTGATCAGAACAAGATCTACACTCAGTTTATTGCGCTGCTTAAATCTGCTCCGATGGATATACAATTTAAAACTGTGGCGCTCCCTTCGAATATTTCCAAACAGCTGGACAAGATCGAGGAAAGCAAACAATTAGAAAAAAACGAGAAGTGTATCCTGATAAATGAAGAGTATGAACAAAGGCTCAGAGATTCGCAAAGATACGGTGTAACAAGAAGGTTCTTCATTGTCGTTTCCTTTGACAAGAAGGCAGGACTCTTCGGCAAGAAGAAAATGAACTACTCTGAGGCTGTAAGACAGCTCAACCAGACTGCTGAAAGGATCGCCGGAAACCTCGTTAAAATGGGCAACAAAGTCGTTACAGGGGACGATAATCTGCATCATGCGGAAATACTCTATACGCTGCTCAACAGAAGGAAATCGCAGTATATTTCCTTTGACAGAAACCTTGAAGAAACAATGGAGAAGTATTTCTCGGCCTATGGCAATACAAACATATATATACCGCCTACGGAATATATATCTCCAAGAAGTATCGTCTATACAGGCAACAGGATCCTGGTGGACGGAATGTATTACGGCTATATGATAATCACTTCGGAAGGATATCCGAATGAAGCCTGGCCGGGCTGGCTGAGCATATTCATCAATTCAGAGATCGGTGTTGATGTTGATATCTTCCTAAGAAGAATGGACAAAGAAACGACACAAAGAAAGCTCAGCCATAACGCTGCAATCTCTGAAAACGATGCTACTGAATCAGGCAAAAACACGGTTGGATTCATCAAATCAAGAAGCAAATATTATGCCAATTCATATCTGCTGGAAGGCCTTGAGTCACAGGATTTTTACAACGCCTCCGTTCTTATCACGGTGTGCGATGAAAACCCGGACATGGTCACAAGAAAGATGGAAACGATCTACTCCACCGGCGTAGAAAATTCCATGGAAGTCATCGAACTTAAACAGCAGGCTGAAGATGCTTTCTTCTCAACGCTTCCTTTAAACAAACTGAGCGAAGCCATCTATGAGAAGACAATGAGAAACATGCTTTCGGAAGGCGCAGGCACTTTATATCCG
>JAFWKS010000306.1 GCA_017511325.1 Erysipelotrichaceae bacterium | reverse complement strand
CCGCACTTACTTACGACGTGCTGGGAGAAGATGTTCTGATCACCGGAGCCGGCCCGATCGGCTGCATGGCTGCCGCGATCGTAAAATTCTCCGGCGCTAGGCATGTAGTGGTAACAGACTTTAATGAATACAGACTTAAACTGGCAAAACAACTTGGTGCCACAAGAACGGTCAATCTAAAAGATGAAAAACTTGAAGACGTCATGAAGCAGATCGGAATGTCTGAAGGCTTTGATGTCGGTCTTGAAATGTCAGGTTCACCAACCGCTTTGAACCAGATGATCCACAACATGAAAAACGGAGGCAACATCGCCTTGCTGGGACTTCTTCCGGATACTACTGAAGTCGATATGGAAAAAGTGATATTCTCCGGTCTCAACCTGAAGGGTATATACGGACGAAAGGTCTGGGATACCTGGTATAAGATGACGACCATGATTGAAGCCGGGCTCGATATCTCCAAGATCATCACCCATCGCTTCGATATAACAGACTATCAGAAAGGTTTTGATGCCATGCTTTCGGGCAATTCCGGAAAAGTTATTCTTGATTGGAGCAATATAGATAAGGTGGAAAAGTTATGAACAGAAAAGAAACATTGAAATACTATGCCGATACGATCGAAGAAATAAAGGATGCCGGTCTATTCAAAGCCGAAGCAGCTTTCGTTTCTCCGCAAGGTGCCTACATCGAAATGGAGAACGGCGAAAAGCTGCTCAACATGTGCGCCAATAACTACCTTGGCCTTGGCAACAACAAAAGACTGATCGAAGCCGCCAAGAGAACTTATGATGAAAAAGGCTATGGTCTGGCTTCCGTCAGATTCATCTGCGGTACTCAGGATATCCATAAGACTCTGGAAAGAAAGATCTCACAGTTTTTGAAGACCGAAGATACGATCCTTTACTCATCCTGCTTTGATGCCAACGGCGGACTATTTGAAACACTGCTCAACGAACAGGATGCGATCATATCCGATGAACTCAATCACGCTTCAATTATCGATGGTGTCAGGCTCTGCAAAGCAAAACGCTACCGCTATAAAAACAACGATATGATAGACTTGAGAGAAAAACTGATCGAAGCCGACAGTAATGGCGCAAGGATCAAGATGATCGCAACTGACGGCGTCTTCTCCATGGATGGCATCATCTGCAACCTTAAAGGCATCTGTGATCTTGCGGATGAATTCGGAGCGCTCGTTATGGTCGATGACTCCCACGCTGCGGGCTTCATCGGCGAAAACGGCGGCGGCTCCGTCGAGTATTGCGGTGTTCAGGGCCGTGTCGACGTGATAACCGGTACCTTGGGCAAGGCCCTTGGCGGTGCATCGGGCGGCTATACTTCCGGCAGAAAAGAGATCATCGATCTGCTGCGCCAAAGAAGCAGACCATATCTTTTCTCCAACACGCTGGCTCCGGCCATTGCAGGCGCAAGTATTGAACTGCTGGACATGCTTGCAGAGAGCAGCGATCTGAGAAAACACCTCATGGAACTGACCGCCTATTATCGAAACAAGCTGAAGGAAAACGAATTCGATATCATCGAAGGAACTCATCCGATCGTACCGATCATGCTGTACGATGAAAAGACTGCTGGCGAATTTGCGAAGAAGATGAGAGAGAAAGGCATCTACGTCGTAGCCTTTTCTTATCCGGTCGTTCCAAAAGGAAAGGCCCGTATCCGCACTCAGGTCTGTGCAAACCACAGCAAGGAAGATATCGACAAGGTCATAGATTGTCTTATCAAGACCAGAGAGGAACTGAAACAGAGCTGATCTGATTTTATTTATTAACAAATATGAAAACAAGGTACCGAATGATACCTTGTTTTCATCTTTCCTGGAAATAATTGATCAGTATCTCTTTGATGTAGTGATATCTTCTTGCATATGTATTTTCGACTCTGATCAGTTCAAAGTTGTGCTTATGACAGATATCTTGTTTATGCTCATCTCTTCTTTTCACGACATCACTTTCAAAATGTTCTTTTCCATCCAATTCAATAGCGAGGACAGGTATCTCCTCTTTTTGTACTTTTTTGAATACTACAAAATCAAATCTTCCCCTATAGAAGAAATCCTCGTTCGTGACGTTATCTAAGAATACCTGGGAAATAGGAACTTCTTTATGGACCACAAAACGGCTTCCATCCATAAAGGCGTTATCAAGCGCTCTGTTTAAACTTTCCATAAACGCCGTTTCTGTTTCTGTGCTGTATGGACGAATACCTAAAGCCCTTGATTCAACCGTTCTTTCAGCGACCTTAAATTCTCCTTCTGTTTTAACATATCTGAACAGATCGTATAAGTCATCATCACTATCGTTTCCATGATGAAGTCTGTTTATTTCGTTTTCGTTGGAAAAGAGGATGAGCTCCTGCTTTGCTCTTGAAGTAGAAACGTTGATCAACTCTTTGTTGTTTCTCAGCCAGTTGTAGGTATTCGGATTGGTTTTGTCTGTAAGCGACAAAGAGAACAGGATCACATCTTTTTCATCTCCCTGAAACGCATGTACCGTTCCGCAATCTACATTGCTGATATTATTAAGTTCGAGTTCCTTTTTGATAAGTTCGTTCTGTTTTACAAACGGTGTTATGACGCCAATGTTTTTATCAAGGTGTTTTTTGATGTAATCAACGATCATCTCTGCTTCTTTAGGAGCAGTATTTTTCTTTGAGCTTGTATCATCATTTACATTCACAAAAACTAGAGGATGCTCGCTCTTCTTCGTGCCGTTCATTTTCAATTTGTTGTTGTAATATTTTTTATTGTTAAACCCTATGATCTTCGGGTCACAACGATAATGGTGACTTAACAGGACTTCGTCGCTTACCGCATCACACGCCAGATATGTTTTGTATATAGAGTTTTTGCAATAGTCATATTCCTCTTTAACTCCATATTTTCTTCTTAATGCTTTACTGTCTTCAGGGTTCAACATGATTACCGGTTGAAGCTGCTGTGGGTCTCCTACAAGCAACAGATTTCTGCCTCTGATAATTGGGACCAGCGACACCGCTGTATTACACTGGCTTGCCTCATCAATAATGGTCATATCAAAATAAGGTTCTGGCTCAGCCAGCTTATGAGCAGATACGCAGGTCGTTACTACTATTGGGAAAATGCGTATAAATTTTTTAAGATTCTCGCTATCAGACAGATACTGATTAAATTCTCTGACCTGTTCTGTCTCGTCTTTTATATATAATATCTTTCGCAGATCTTCATTTTTTGACTCAGATATTCTTTTGTAATTTCTTATTGAAGCATAATTGAGATACGCTTTTATTGCTTCTTTGTTGGTATCGATGAGTTTTAATGCATCTTCGATTTGAAAATCACCCAGTTCATTTAACCTTGTTTTGATATTTTTGAGTTGTACAGCCTGCAGTTGGATCTGGAAATTCATTTGCGGACTGTTTTTGAGCAACTGTTCAATTGCGTCCTTTTTTTCTAACAGGTCAACACGTTCTTCGTAGGATTCCAAAAACTTATTAAGATCTCTGGCTTGTTCGGATCTTTCTTTGAAGTTCTTATCCTGAGATATTTCTGATACGTTTATCCCTTTAATGCTTTCGTATATCGTTTTTACTTGTTTCAGTGAATCTCTCACCACGTCATTATTGCCTAACCTGATGATCGGAAACGGGATCGTAAAGTTTCCATATTTCATCTTTTTCATCTTATTGGCAACTTCATCGATCGGATGATTGTTGTTGGAAGCAAAAAGCACAGTTCTTTCATTGAAGAAGGCTGTGACGATTATGTTCATTATTGTTTTTGTTTTTCCTGTTCCCGGTGGTCCTTGAACATAGGAAAGAGGATATCGCATAGCGTGGTTCATTGCCAACAGCTGATCAAGATTGATCATATGGTCCGTCAATATTAAAGGATATGATCTTCTTCCTCTAAAGCGGGCAGTTAGATCTCCAAAAAAGGCTTTGATCGGCGGTGTCGCATCTTCTTCTTTATTTTCCAACATTGAAAGTATGCCGTTATATTCCCATTCAAGATCGATGATCGGATTCCTTCCGATCTCTATGATATACGGCATATCGTCAACTATCGCCTGGGGATTGTTTTCTGTAATGATGTTTCTTATCTTTTCTGCATTGGCTTTAAAATCTTCTAACAGGTACAGGTCTTCGTCGTCCAAAAACTGTCTAACGCTTTGCTTATCACCTTCTATTGAAAATTCTCTGCATATCTCGACGTTGTCTGTTGCCTTTAGCGTTCTTTGCTTAACATCTAATCTCAATGGCTGATATGCCAAGACATATAGTCCTCTTTTGGAATTAATACTCAAAAGGTTCAAACCAAGCTGAATCATTTCCAGATAATATGATGAATTGCTGCTTGCGTATGTCTTTTTCTGAAAAGCCTTGATCAGTTGAGCAAATTGGTCGTCATTTAACTTGATGGTATTGTCTTTTAATATTTCATCATCGATATGGTCGACCATAGTAACTATTGTCTTGTATGGTGTCTGATCAAGCCTGTTACACTGACTAAGGTAATCAAGGATCCTCATGTTGGCTGTTTCCTGGAAAACAGAATAGTATTTTTCCGGATATTCTTTGATGTTCTTTGCCAGATTGCGCGATGATTCGGTATAAGTTCCTTCGATGGTTTTCGCACTTGTGATCCTTTCAATGGAAAAACGAAGTTCTGCCATTTCAAAACTTCGCATATGCATTCCATCTGCTGTGATCATCTTATTTACTGGATCGATATCTTTTACTGCGATCCAATATTTTGTGTTCTCTTCCTGTTTGTTGTGATACTCGATATAAAGCCAACAGCTTTCATGAATAGCACGAAACAACTCTCTATTGGTTGTATTCATAGGAATTATGTTCTTGTCTATATTTTATCACGTGAATTAATTCGATCTTTATACGCATGAAACCACATGTTGACCAACCACTTTTTTCAGATTTTCTTATCGTTGGTAGCCCTATGCTAAAATGATTTTGAAAATGATTTCACAAACCTTATATAAACCAAAAAGAAAGAAGGTATTACCATGTCAGATCGTCTATTGTCTATGAGTTCTTCACAGATCGCTAAGCTCAAAGGCAAAAAGCTTATCGATGCCATACGCCTTTCAGAAGGAAGTATCATGGCAGCTGAGACCGTCTCCACCATGGCTCCGCTGCTTAATGATGTAAGCAACGCCGAACTGTGTTCAGCACTTTCTGCCGACATCATCATCCTCAATATGTTCGATGTAAACAAGCCTTTTGTCCAGGGTCTGCCTGAGCACAAAGAAGAAGATACGATAAAGCTGCTTAAGAAACTTACCGGCAGAGTGATCGGCATTAACCTCGAACCAACTGACGAGAACGAAAATGGTGAAGGCTGGACGATGACCAAAGGTCGTGTGGCTAACGCAGAAAACGCCTTGAAAGCATATAAGCTAGGCGCAGATATCATCGTTGTCACCGGAAATCCAGGCAATCATGTAAGCAACGAAGCCATCTTTAGATCCATTAGAGAGATACGAAAGGCTGTTAAGAACAATGTCGTGATCATTTCCGGCAAGATGCATGCTTCCGGAAGCATCGACGAAGCAGGTGAAAACATCATAAGTGAAAAAGATATCGAAAACTTCGTCAAGGCAGGAACAGATATAATTATGCTGCCGGCACCGGGAACGATTCCAGGACTAAGTGTTGAAAGGATCCAGCAACTGATCTCCTATGCGCACTCTCTTGGCGTTCTGGCAATGACCGTCATCGGTACTTCACAGGAAGGGGCTGATACTGATACCATCAAAACGATCGCCCTTAACTGCAAGATGGCGGGAGCTGATATTCATCATATCGGTGATTCCGGATACAACGGCATGGCTGTTCCGGAAAACATCATGGCTTATTCGATCGCTATCAGAGGAGTAAGACATACCTACAGACGGATGGCAATCTCCATCAACAGATAAAAAACAGATCTCTGGAATAAACTCCGGAGATCTGTTTTTTATGCCATTGGGATATTGTTCTGGTTGAACAGATTGATCAGTTCTTTATTCAGCTTGCGTTGAACTCTATGATAGTTTTCTTCCTTACATTCGGTAAGTATCGACAGGGTCAAGCCACCTTTATTCATAGATAATACACCGTAGTAATAAGGACCTCTGATGATCTCTTTTATCTTCTTGCCTATTTCCGGAAGGTTCTTATCAAGGATCTCTTCAACTCTTTCCAGCGATTCATCAGAAGAGACCGTAACTTCGATCGGCAGCCACGAGTTGAGTCTTGTCATATTCACGACATTTCTGACGTCACGATTGGAGATGATCTTGATGTTGTCTCCTCTGCCGATCAGTTTGGTTGAACGTACGCCGATCTCCTGTACCTTTCCGCGGTAACCGGCGATCTCGACCATGTCTCCAACCTGATATTCTCCTTCAAAAACTATCGTCAGTCCGGCAAGGATATCCGTAACAAGATCTTTGGAACCCAAAGATATTGCCAGGGTAACAAATCCAACCGAAGCGAGCAGTGCGTTGGTGTTGAAGCCGAGATAACCGAATGCATAATAGAGTATCGTTATTAAGGCAACATACTGTAAGAGGTTATAGATCAGACGGCAGATGGTTTCTCCTTTGGTGTCCGTGATCGAGATCAGGAAATAAAGAATTAATTTGATTATCATCATACTCAGCAGTACTGCCGCAACCAGAATAACGATCGAAGTCAGCGCAAACAGATTAAAACCTCTGCTCCAGCTGCCTTGCATGATGAAGCCGAGCAGAGAATCGGAAGCCGATCTTTTGATATAGACATAATAGACTATTTCCAGCAAGGCAAAGCAGACCATGATGTCGAAAGCCAAAGCGGCTTTATTTTCCGGCATCATCTCTTTAAACATCTGTGATATGAAGGGGAAGCGTCTTGTAGGGTCTGTTGTTTCTTTCTTTCGGCCGTCGGCCAGCTCGATTTCGATCTTAGAGCCGTGAACTACTGGTGCACCAACCAGTATATTGTTTGTAAATTCCTCTTCCGTATAATCGCGGCTTATCTGATACAGCGAGACGGCATATACCATAAGGAACAGTATTGCCGCCACAGCAGTGAGACCGAATGAATTTCTGGTCATCGATGTCTCAGAAAGGAAATCAAAATATATGACGTCTCCTGCTTCTTCTGCCAGTCCATAGTACCTGTTGCCGTTGATCATAAAATGATTCATCAGCGAGTCAGCCGAATCCCCCACATCAATTCCATAAGAAGAAGTGTTGTGCTCAAAATAATCAGGGTCGCTGCAGCCCAGGATCACTCCGCTCTGTTTATCAACTATCATCATGAGATCTCCCGGAAGCGCGAGCGATTTCATTGTATCGTTATAAGAATGATATTCTGCATCCGGTCCGATATGATTAGGATTTATGCCTATGATCAGGGCGCCATATCCGCTTCTGTTTTCAAACGGGATCTTTACACCCAGCAACTTGGTAGTCTTTCCTGTGTTTTTATCATAGGCAACATCATGATCGATATAATCAAGTCCGTGCAGAAGTCTTCTGAAGTCCGTTGTCGGATCATCTTCTTTTGTACCCAATGAAAGATTGACATATGGACCGCTGCTGCAGACCTCATTTCCGTTTTCGTCATAGGCTATCAGGTAATCTGTGACCACTATGTCATTGAATTCTTCCAGTTTTTCTTTTGTTAAGAGATCTGCATCTTTACCGACAGCGTTAGCTATTTCGTTTCCGTAGTATATATACCAGTCTCTGATATCTTCTCTCTTCATTTCAGCAAGGCGATTGCTGTTTTTGATTTTTTCGTCAAGAATGTTGAGCGCGCTTCTTCCTCTTTGTGTCTGAGCGTAGAGGTTCGACATCGATTGAACGAAACTTACGGAAAGAAGCATAACTATAACTCCGGTTACCGCTCCTGCAATATTTATGTTTCTTACTCTTTTCGGATGATATTTCTTCTCCTGCTCTTCAGATAGAACGTTGTTGAAAACAAACTGCTGAACAGCATAATTCCACACGATCATTGTGATAATGATTATCACACACACGGCAAAGAATACTCTTGTCCACGCCATGATAGTATCGGCATAGGAATCGAAAGGTATCAGAAGGATCGCTGTAGATCCCGTCAGTTCTGACTCTACATAAGTGATTGAATAATCAGTGTTTTTTAGTCTGACAGATGAATCGTTATCCAGATCTATTCCGCACTCATCAAATGTGGAATACTCGTCAAAATCGCTATTTTTATAGTAGAGGTCGCCGTTATTGTCGGCCACCAGCAGTGCACCATCTAAAACTCTTTCAATCTCTGAAAAAACAGTATTCCTGCTTATGCTTGTCTGAATGAAATTACTGAACTCATACAGACTGGTCCAGTCAACATAATAATACCCGCCCGCCATTTCGCTGGCTGTCATGATCACGTGCATCTCTTCGTTGTATTCACTGATATAAGAACTGTAGATCGGTTCGATAAGCGCTTTTTTCAGTTCTTCTACATTTATTTGCGGCTGGTGTTCGTTGGTCGGCTGTTCAATTTTCCCATCAGCGTTTTTGACGACCATTCCTTCCTCAAACAGCAGCTGACCGCTGTATTTTCCATCAACGATATAGTTTTTAAGGATGGCGGCCATCAGATCGCTGTTGGTTCTTGTCTTATAATAAAATTCGTCAACAGCCAGAGCCTGCTCCATTTCGATCTGCTACAAAGTTTCCTTCAGTGCTTCGGCTTTCATCTCATTAACCTCTTTCTGCTTCTTGCCGAGTAAAAAGGTCGAAGCCGAAGTCATTACCAGACAGGCAAAAAATACACATATCAGCGTTATTGTAATAGTTGTTATAAGTTTTCTGACGAGTCTTTTCATAAATACAGTCCTCTTGTCTATTATTATAATTCATACAAAATACCCTGTTTATCAGAATAATGATTCCGGATAAACAGGGTACTGTCTATTAAATATCATTGTTTTAAACCATTACTGCAGGCGAATAGAGATAGCCCTGGTAACAGTCGCAGCCTAATCTGTGCAGTTCTTCGCGCTGCTGCTCGGTCTCGACGTATTCAGCCAGTACCAGCATGTCTATCGATGAGGCAAGAGATACGATCGAAGAGACTATTTCGCTGGTATTCTCGTGTTCAAACAAACCTTTTACCAGGGAACCGTCAAGTTTGACGATATCGAAGATGCTGTCTTTCATGTAGTTGATCGAGGTCTGGCCCATTGAGAAGTCATCGATCGCAAGCAAGAGACCCATATCTTTCAATGAACGCAAGGCATTGAGGGTGCTCTCATCAAAATTCAATGCGGCCTGCTCGGTTACTTCGATACACATGTTCATGCCTTCAAAAGCTTTCTTTTCATTAAGTGATCTGATGAAGTCCATATAGCGCTTGGTCACGACTGTGGTGCCGGTGACGTTTACAGAGAGCTTGATGTCTTTGCCGAATCTTGCCAGGACCTTGTCGCGGTCGTTGAGCGCTTTTTTCAAGATCTCTTCTTCGATCTGCGGCAGGAACCCGCCTTCTTCAGCCAGCCTTATGACTAATGGCGGATATAACATGCCATGAACCGGATGCTTCCATCTCAGCAGCGCTTCAGCACCTATGCACTTTCCTTCATAATTGTATTGCGGCTGATACGCCAGAATGATCTGATGATCCATATCATTTTTTATCTCGGCACACAGGTTCTTGGCGAATTCACCATAGCTGTCGTGTCTTTCGATCAGAGGTCTACCGGTCACAAAATCACTTTCATTCTTCTTGAAGTAATCGATGAAATCGTTGAAATCCTCCTGAGCGCTCATCAATGTGTGCCTGTCAAGCGCCTTTACAAAGAACATATAGACAACTACACCAAGTATAAGATTTACCAGCTGCAGGATGGCTCCGGCATAGGAACCCGTGATCTTATAACCGCCCAGGAAAAGCGGAGTCGTCCATTCAGCCTCATTTATGATCATTGGTACAAGACCTGATGAGATCGCAAGATAACTGGTCGTATAGCAAAGCAGCGGTACACAGATGAACGGTATCAGCATCATCGGATTATAGATGATCGGGAGACCGAAGACCATCAGTTCGTTGATGTTGAAGATCATCGGTATCGTTGAGGCATAAGCCAAGCCCCTTCTGGCGCTGTTTTTTGAAAACAGCAATATCGCAATCAGAAGGCACATCGTAGAACCGCAGCCTCCCATCAGTACGAAACAGTCAAAAAAGCCTTTGGTAAGGATGCTTGTTGGTGCGCTGCCTGCCGCGATCGCCGCCTGATTGGCTAGAAGACCTGGTGCAAAATGCAGCTGCATGACATCTTCCAGAACGTCGCTTCCATGTATTCCGAAAAACCACAGTACAGAAGAAAGCAGGACAAAGAAGAAGCCTTTGGCAAAACCGTTCTCCCCGGTCGCAAACAGCGAACCAGTGAATTTTATTATCAGCATCCTGAATGATTCAACATTGAATATCCTGATGATAAGCAGATCGATCAGCGCAAAGACCAGAACAGTTGCCGCGATCGGATACAGCGTACTCATGGTCCTGTTGAAATCGTGGTCCGCTCCCGAAGAATACAGGTCGCGTTTTCTGCTCCGGAAATATATCTCCATCTTCCGATACAAAGAAGAGCCGCCAAGCCCGGCAATGATGGCCAGGAACATGGATTTAGCTCCGGTACATTCAGTTGAAAAGCCAGGCAGATCGATCCCCGCAAGGATGAAGAAAGAAATAAACGAAGCGATTATTGCGCCCATATATACGCTCTCGGTGTATGCCCTTTTTCGCATGTAACCGCGGCTGACAAAGAACGTCATATATACCGACAGCATGCCAAATGTCGCGTTGAAGATGATATCTGCCAGATCGTAGATAAAGCCGGAGGCAAAGCTTGTGATAAATTCCTGATAAAGACCGACCGGGAAGGTCCTGATGATCAGCGCAAAAGCTCCGATCATTACGACTGGTATCATGGAAGCAAGAGCTTCTCTGATGACTTTTATTGCCGCTGTACTTTCAACCTTTTTCAGAATGTCGGCGATCATTTTCTGTATTTTCATTATTTATTATTATCTCATATGATTTTCCAATAATAACCTTCCATGTAAGATTCTGTTTATATTATTTCCGTTTGCCGCCGTTCATGAAATAATTATTAAAGAGGTAACGATCATGACTTTAGACATCAAAAAGAAAATACCTGTTAATGGAATAATGCAGAGACTGCACATCGTGAGCAATGACACATCACTTCCTGTGCTGCTTTTTCTTCACGGCGGACCGGGAGTCGTCAACCGTCACAGCATCATGACTGATCACAAGGATCTTCTGGATTCTTTCACTATTGCGACCTGGGACCAGAGAGGTACAGGCGGCTCCTATGCGAGCGTCGACGTCAAGACGCTAACGATCGACCAGCTGGTAGAAGATGCCAGAGCAGTTGTGGAATATCTTTGTCAGCAGTTCAACAAGGAGAAGATCTTCGTTATAGGCGGAAGCTGGGGAAGCCTTTTAGGAATAAGGCTCGCCTACGCCCATCCAGAACACATCGGCGCCTTTGTGGGCTTCGGACAGTTTGTCAGCGGTGAAAAAAACGAGGCCCTGAGCTATCAGTATACCCTTGAAGCCGCAAAGGAAGCCGGCGACAAAAAGGCAGTCGAGGAACTTGAAAAAGTAGGTCCTCCTGTCAAGGGAATGTATAAGGGCGGTTTTGACGGCATGATGGTACAGCGCAACCTCATGATGAAGTACGGCGGCTATTCAAAAGCGGAAGAAAAACGAAGCTATATGGAATCGTTCGTGAAACCGATGCTGCTGTCAGGCGAATACAGCCTCCCCGATCTGTTAGGGATCGTGTTTGGCTATAAGAAGGTCCTGAAAGCCATGTGGCCGGAACTTGGAGCCGAGGATCTCAGCCGTTACACTTCCTTCGATGTTCCGATCCTGGTCTTTGATGGCAAGCTGGATATGAACACACCGGCGCAGCTAGTTGAAGAATGGTTCGAAAAGATCGAAGCGCCAGAGAAGGAACTCATCTGGTTTGAAAATTCCGGACATAATCCGATGGGTGATGAACCTGAGAAATTCAAAAGGCTTCTCAGAGAAAAACTTTCCAAATATCCTGCCTGATCTGATCGGCAGGTTTTTTATCAGGAGAGTTCGTGCCTGTTAAGTGTCTCTGTTGGTTTATAATAGTTTTATGGATAAAAACCGTATTGCAAAGACAATAACAAGTTTTCTGCTGATTGTCTTTTTTTTGAGCGGATGTACAAAAAGAACAGAGGTCGTCACAATCGATGACGTCAATGATCTGCACGGCTTAAGTGTCGGGACCATACTGGCATGGGAATGCGATTATCTTCTTACCCCAAGAGAGGATCTCGTCCTTTACCGTTATGATCAGATCTCAGACATGCTGATGGCGCTGAACTACGACAAGATCGATGCGATCGCCGTCGACATTCTGTTATGGAATCTGATCGATGACGCATCTAACGGACTTAAAATGATCGAACCGGCTTTCGGTTACACAGGATATCTGCTCTATGCACGCCCTGAGCTGAAGGATTTTGTTGATGAATACAATGCATTCCTAAAAGAATTCAAAAAAACCGAAGAATATAAGGATCTTATAGACAGGGAACTTTCTTTTGATGGAAATTATGAATCACCGGATATTCCCTTGACCGGCAAAGGCAAGACGATCAGAGTCGCCTCTGATATTGCCGGCTATCCTCGTGCTTTTTATGATGTTGAAAACAGTGAGGTCTGCGGATTTGATTTCGAAGTACTGAAGCGCTTTGCGAACGAATACGACTATCAGCTTGATATCGTGATGACCGACTTCAACGACGGCTACGCCGGCCTCAATAGTGGCATCTATGATGTACTGATCGGCTATCTTTCTGATACATACAGAGAAGAAGTTGAAAGGATCGGTTTCCTTGTTTCCGACACATTTGATTACGTGCCGCTTGTCTTTGTATGCAAGGAAACGACCGGAAATATCGAAGTCGATATGGATTCGCTTGAATAGGAGGAGATAGATGGAAGCTTTCTTTAAAAATATCCTGCTCAGGATATATCAGACCTTCATTTTTGAAAAACGTTACCGTTTCTTTCTGGAAGGACTTGGAAATACGCTCCTTCTGACGCTTTCCAGCTTTTTTGTCGGTACACTGTTTGCCATAGTTCTTTGTGCCATGGCCAAAAGCGCAAACAGGACTCTCAACAAAACGGCAAAGATCATCACTTCACTCTTTGTCGAAGTACCGTCGATGGTCCTTCTGATGATCATGGTCTATATCATCTTTGGCCATTCTGTCCTGCCGGTCATGCTGGTAGTGATATTCGGTCTTTCCTTGAAAGCCGGTGCCTATCTCTCTGAGATCTTCTATGCAGCCATCAATACCGTTTCTCCGGGTGAGATCGAAGCCGCCAGGACTTTAGGCATGAGCAAGTGGCAGACTTTCCGCCTGGTCATGCTTCCGCAGGCCGTTCAGACAGCTTTGCCGCTATATAAGAATCAGTTCATCGTGACCATGCAGGAGACCTCTATCGTAGGCTATCTGGCGATCATCGATCTGACCAGGGCATCATCGATCGTTTCATCAAGGACGATGGACGCCTTCTTCGGCATCATTGCCGTCACGATCATCTACTTTGTGATCGGCTTTATCGCCAAGACGTTTTTTGACCTTATAGGCAGAAAGAAGCATATCGAACAGGAGGTGAATGCATGATCGACATCAGAAATATCACCAAGAGTTTTGAGAACGGACCGATCCTGGAAAATGTTTCATTGAATATCAAGAAAGGCGAAACGATCGTCATCATCGGCGGTTCAGGCTGCGGCAAGAGCACACTGCTTCGCTGTATAAACAGGCTCATCACTCCTGAAAAAGGCGAGATCTATATCGACGGAGAAAACATCCTCGATCCGAATATAGACATCGATAAAGTACGACGCAAGATGGGAATGGTCTATCAGCACTTCAATCTGTTTTCCCATCTCAATATCCTGGAAAACATCATTCTGGCTCCTGTTGAAGTAAATAAAATGAGCCGGGAAGATGCGATCGCCGAGGCCAAACAGCTTTTGAATCGGGTCGGTCTTTCAGGCAAGGAATATCAGATGCCTTCACAGCTTTCGGGCGGTCAGAAACAGAGAGTTGCCATCGCCAGGACTCTGGCTATGCATCCGGAGGTTATCCTGTTTGATGAACCGACCAGCGCTCTAGACCCGACCATGGTCGATGAAGTTGAGAACGTCATCAAGGACCTTGTCGATGAAGGCATGACCAGCGTCATCGTTACTCACGAGATGAGATTTGCCCGCAACGTCGGCAGCAGGGTCATTTTCCTGGCCAACAGGCACATCTACGAGGAAGGAACTCCGAACGAGATCTTTGATCATCCGCAGAAGCCTCTGACTCAGCGCTTCCTGTATCGTTCCAGAATGTTTGAAAAGGAACTGCTTAAAGAAAGTCTCGATCTCTACAGCCTGTCAAGCGAGATGAAGAAATTCCTTTGCGGATATCAGTACAGCAACGAACAGCTGAAACTTATATCAATCGTAGATGATGAACTGCTTTATCCGCTTTTCAACCATCCAGAAGGTGTAGAAAAAGCGACTATCAGATTGTTGTGTTCAGACAACTCGACTTCGCATATGATGCAGATATATCTGCCAAGCATCAAATCCGATCCTTTGAAGGAACCTTATCTTGATGAACTGAACATCAACATCCTTGAACACTTTTCACACTTTGTTTTCAGTAAGCCTACTGAAAACGGCTATATAGTGAATATCCAGATGTAGGACCGTTTATATTTATCGCAATATTAAAACCATCTGTTTACACATGTGTATTGTGACGACAGACGGTTTCTTTTTTTATTCTATTCCGGTAACCGGTATTATATATCCTGGTGACCTTTTTCTTTGATTACGAATTCGCTGATGTTTTGCTTGCTATCAAGAAAATCAACCTTCAGTACATGTCTGCCTGTTTGCAATGTATCCAGATATGAGGCTTTAAGCCTGATG
>JAFWKS010000305.1 GCA_017511325.1 Erysipelotrichaceae bacterium | reverse complement strand
GCGGATGACGATAAAATCGGCTTTCATAAAAGGCTCGCGATAAAAGCGGGTCGCTTTTTTTAATACGAAGTCGTTCTGATGTTCACTTTTTTCAAGAGTGTCCCAGAATCCGTGATGGGCACCATGTGTGTACTGGCTCTGGTTTCTGATCAGAGATTCAGGAAAAAGGTAGACCCCGTTTTCATCCTTCAGACCCATTTGGTCCAAGGCGAGATAAAACTCATTCAGGATCTTTTCGGGGTGTTCCCGATAGCTGATCTCCGAATCACTCAATTCATTCAGGTGTTTTTGGATCTCTTCTCTGTTCATAGGTAGAAAATTGTCGTAATAATGCTGGGTTTATGTCGTAGATTGACGGATATTGTAAACGCTATACTGGGATCAGATAGAGAAATATGCATCAAATCTGCTCAAATTCATTATAGTACAAGGAAAAACAGAGCAGCGAAAATTGATGTAAAAAGGGAGGAAGTATGGCAAACAATTTCGAAACGATCGCAAATGATGTGATCAAAGCTGTCGGTGGCAAAGACAACGTAAGCAATGTCACACATTGCATGACCCGCTTGCGCTTCAATGTCGTTGATGATTCCAAGGTCGATGTCGATGGCATCAGGAACACCAAGGGCGTCATGGGTTATGTCAATCAGGGTGGTCAGCATCAGATCATCGTCGGTCAGACTGTCGATAAGGTCTACGATGAAGTAGTCAAACAAGGTGGTTTCGTTGCGCAGAAGGCGATCGAAGAAAACGTCGATGCACCGAAAGAGAAGCTGACATTCAAGTCCGCATTCAACAACACACTGAATTATCTTTCCGGATCACTGACACCGCTGATCCCGCTGATCCTGGCGGCAGCCCTGTTTAGAACAGTACAGTCAGTCTTAGGTCCGCAGATGCTCGGTGTTATTTCCGAGACAAGCGATCTTTACACGGTCCTTGGCATGGTCTACAATGCCGGTTTCTACTTCATGCCGATCTACATCGGTTACACAGCATCCAAGAAGCTGGGTGTCAATCCGGCGCTGGGCATGCTGATAGGAGGGATCCTGATCGCTCCGGAACTGATCGCGTTGGCAAATAATGGAGTCCAGACCTTAAAGGTCTACGGCATTCCGGCAAGTGTTGCCAATTATTCACAGACGATCTTGCCGATCATTCTGTCGGTCTGGGTCATGTCTTATGTTGAAAAGTTCTTCAATAAGGTCATTCCTGCAACATTGAGAACGATCTTCGCGCCGTTCTTAACGATCGCAGTCATGGTTCCGGTTGCTTTATGTGCATTGGCGCCTTTAGGCAATTTCGTCGGAACCGGGATCGGTACAGCTCTGTTAAGCCTTGGCAATGTCGGCGGATTCATTGCAGTCGCGATCATCGCTGCATTGTGGGAATTCCTGGTCATGTCCGGTATGCATCTGGTATTAGCCGTAACAATGATGACTGTCATGTTCACGACAGGCCATGAAGGCATCGTTTCCCCAGCTGCCTGCTGCGCAACGTTTGCAGCCTTCGGTATGGCTCTGGGTGCAGCTTTACTGATCAAAGATAAAGAAGAAAAATCAGAAAATATCGGTTATTTCATCGCCGGCATCTTAGGCGGTGTCACTGAACCGGCTTTATACGGCACAGGCGTCAAATACCGCAAGCCTCTGATTGGAATGGCGATTGGTGCTGCTTTGGGTGGCTTGTATGCCGGTCTGATGCATGTCAATGTCTATGCTTTGACTTCAACCAACGTCCTGATGGTTCTGGGTTACATTGGCGAAGGAACAGGCAATCTTGTCAACGGTATCATCTCTTGCGTGATCGCCATGGTGGGTGCTGCTGTCGCAACTTATCTGCTTGGGATCGGCGAAAAGAAATAAGTATATGAAAAGAATATTGATCAGAGCTGATGACCTCGGTTTTTCCCGGGGCATCAACCTCGGGATCGCCGATACCGTCAAAGCCGGTCTGATCCGCAGTATCGGCGTGATGACCAACATGGAAGAAGCGGCTTCCGGTGTCGAGATGATCAAAGGATACGACGTCTGCCTTGGTC
>JAFWKS010000304.1 GCA_017511325.1 Erysipelotrichaceae bacterium | reverse complement strand
CCTGCTTTACTGTTGCTGTTCATCAGAATATCGGTAATCTTTGAATCGCTCATTTCCACTTCCCTGATCACATCTTTGGATCTGCTTTCACGAAGTTTGTTGAAGTGATCGCGGATCTGGGCCCTGAATGATGAGGCAAACCTGAGGTTGTACATCTCTTCAGGCATATATTCGGCCAGCTTTCTTGCCAGATCATCCCTGATGCAGATGACTCCGGCCTTTGTGTTTTCATTGGAGATGGTATTGAGATCCTCCAGATAGAAGACCGCATTCTCCCAGAAAGGTGAGAGACCCTCGAAGTCAAAGGCATTCTTTTCTTTCAGGATCTGTTTGATGCGGGGCATTTCATCGTCCAGCCTGTTCTGCAGTTTTTTCCTTTCCTCTTCAACAGAGGTGTTTTTGTTTTCTTCACAGCCTTTCAGGAGTTTATACGAGATATACCCTGCAAAGCCGATTCCCATCAGTTTAAATATTTTTTTCATTATGCTGTTTCTCCTTCTGCAGTTTCTGCTGCTGCATCTTCAACCGTTACAGGTTCCGCCTGCGGCTGAGTGCTTTCATACATATAGTCGATCAGGATGACCGCTCCGTCATAAGGCGCCGTTGCATAGGCTTCTTCAGTTCTTGTGCCGCCGCTGTTGGCGATTACCTGATAGTTTCCGTCTATCGCGATTATCTTCATATCCCTGCGGTAGTAAGTCCTTACGCCGTCCTTTGAATCATAGTAGACGACTGTATAAGTGTAAGGTTCTGACGAGCGCTGGCGTTCAAGCTGCTGGATGTTGCAGATCTTGGCGAGGTATTCGTCGTTCTTGTAAAGTTCCTTGTACAGCAGGCTTTCTATGGCTGCTGAATTGGCAACCGACATATCGATCGGTTCGATCAGCACGTTGAGCACCTTTTCGGTCTCCGTTGAGGCTCTCTGGTTGTGCTTGGCGAGATAGATCGTGATGCTTGCGCAGTTCTGCGCTTTCAGGAATTCATCGTCGAGATCGACCTTCAGGTTTACAACTGCCTGACCCGGAACAGGTTCATCCTTTGTGCTCAAGGTGTAGACCAGGTGATCCCTGAGTTCTTCGGAATACTGCAGGTTGTTTTTAAGATACACGCCGTATGTGCCGTCCTTGAGCGCATAGATCGTGATCAGTTCGCTTGAGAACAGGTCGATGATCTCTGCATCTCCCAGTCCTTCAACGACGTAGTCATAGGCTTCGACATTCATGTTCGACCTGATTTCCTTATCCTTCGGGGTGATGGTCACGATATCGCCATTGGACAGCTGTGTGGTCTTGGAGATCGAGAAGCCGCTTGGCGAGCGCATGCCCTGAATGAAATAGAAGTTATACTCTTCCAGGTCATGTTTGACCTTGATGTAGTCCGATTCGCTGTCAAAGTCGTTCACCGTAATAGTCTTAGGCTTGATCTCGATATAGCCGCGGCCGTTCTGGCCGTAGACCGTGATATCGACATAATCGATAAAGTCATATTTGTAGTTGCTTCCCCTTCCGGCGTTAGGCGTCTTGCCTCTTGACTGGCAGCCTGCCGTGAGGATCATCAGCAGCAGCATTGGAATAATAAGAAATTTTCTCATTTTATCTCCTCCCTAAACGAAGTGTAATTGTAGTCGTTTTCGTTGCCCGGAACCGCATAGACGATATTCGGGATTGATGTTTCCGCAAATTCTTCATGCATCAGCTTCGCTATTTCCTTAGCGTCCTGACGGAATACGCCGCATCCCCAGGCTCCCAGGATCAGGGTCTTTACCCCGTTTCTTTCAGCTATCTGTCTGATGAAGCCGATCCTTTCCTTAAGCGTCCTGCTGTTTTCCTCGCCGGTGAAGGAGTGATATTTCTCCATTATCGAACGGTTCGGCGCTGCACAGGTCAGGACATCGGCATGCAGCGGTCCGTCTTTTTTAAGCGGGTCGAAGAACAGGATGTCCTTGGCATATACTGCTCTGTGCTGATACAGACCCCGGTTGAGGTTCTTGCGGTTGAATTCGTAGTAGCCTGTTTTGTTTTCAAAGCCCGAGAGAACGTTGTAGAGCGTTGAAGAATGACATAAGGCCTCTTCTTGCGCATATGAGCCGTTCATGTACATCCCGCCCGGGAATTTGAAGGATGCGAAGTTCAGGATGCAGACGGGACTCGCTTTTTCATAATCCCTGATCGAGAATAAGGCGTTGACCGTATCCTCGTTGATGAACATCTGTCGGCTTTTCACCGGTTGACTTTTCCTGTCCTCCATGCCTTCAGGCATGTAGATCCTGCAGGATGCTATGGCTTTGACGATCTCTTCCAGGTATTGATCGTTCATCTGTTTTTCATGTTCGGCAGCCAAAGCCGCGATCTCTTCTTTTGTCATAATTTGCTCCTTTTTTCGGTTTGCCTACGGTTTTTGGCCTCCCAAATCCTTACAGAATGAAATCTGAGGCCGTTTTTGGCTTGTTTAAGAAGGATTTGGGAATAAAACGTAATTTTATATGTTTCGTGTGAAACATGGCACCATAGGCTTTAATTGTCTTTATTTGTTCTTTTTGATCTTGTTAAGTGTATTTGATGTCATTTTGACTGCTTTTCCGGCAAAAACGCTTGCCTGATTTACAGCCTCGTAATACGACATGATAAACAGTTCCTGAAACTTGCGGTCGATATATCTGGCTTTTTCGATTAACGCCTTCAGGGAGAAAACGTTCTTTTTGGCTTTTTTAACCGCCTGAGCCGCTCCCCTGCTTTCAGCCGATTCCAGATTCGGATTCATTACCATCCTTACCCGATATGATCTGCGGCTCTTTTTGCGGCGGTAGTGGTTTCTGTTCTTATTCAGCATCGTCTTCCTCTTTCTCGGCCGTTTCTTCTTCAAGCTCTTCGCTGATCATTTTCCTGGCAGCTGCCAGAGCTCCGAGTATTTCGATGCCGTAGATCATCTTGGAGTTGATCGAATAGAAGCCGTAGGGATTGAGCTTATCGAGCTGTCTGGCATACAGGGAATAGACGCTTGGTTTAAGTTCGAAACTGTTCTGTGCCTTTTTCACGGTGGTGTAGAAAGACAGATTCATTTCTATGCCGTCGATCGTTTCATGGATGTAGGTTTTGTTTGCTCCGGCAAGATAGAAGGCCGGCAGGCCCTGTTTGATGTTGTCGTGAAGGTAATTTGTCAGCATCTCCACGATATCATCGCGATACTGAACTATTTCCTGTAACGGCAGATCGCCGTACCCTACGATCCTGATGAACGGATAGAAGTTTTTGGTACAAAGATCGGTGAAGGACCATAGGCCCTCGATCCTGTATTTCATGATCTGAAGATGTTCCGATAAGCCCGGCAATGTTCCCTTCAGGTCAAAGATGTAGTCCTGAAGCGGTTCGGTCTCAAAGGCTGCAAAATACTGGAACTGGTTGTTTATCCTGAATACTTCCTTATCCTGCGTCACGATAACGTACATGTCTTTCCCGATGAACTGCTCAAGATCTTCCTTTTTCAGCTGTTTCATTAACTTTCCCCTTTCGTTTTCTTTGATATGTGTCTTCCGATGAAGGCCGAATAGGCCTTGCTGCTCCATTCGTCCGGAGCACAGAGATTTTTTTCCTGACAGAGCTTTCTGACCAGCTCGATCTGTTTCTGGGTGGGCGGATTGGCACTATTGTGATCTTCAAGATCCGCAAGCCCTTGCATGATCAGCACTCTCAGGGCTTCCGAACGGTTCGCGAAGCGCCGGTTGTGCCAGTATTTGTCGATACGGGCGGCCGTCTTCTCGTCGACGGCAAAACTCAATTTGATTTCTGACATCTTCTGTCTCCCTTCAGAAACGTGCAACGAACATCTGCTGTTTCTTGTTTTCGGTCCAGCCGAATATGTGTATGAAGCGGGTTTCGCCCTCGATATCCGTATAGGTTATGAACTCCTGGGCGTAATCCAGACTCTTCAGGATCCGCTTCGCCTCTTCGACAAAGCACTCCTGAGCGTAGTATGTTGATTTGAAATCGGTGCATCCTGATACGTATTCCCTGTACTTATCGAGGATCGCCTGGTATTTCTTGGTATGCATAAATCCTCCTATCTGAAGTTCTGGTTCATCCTGCGGACGTTCGGCACGATCCCGCACCATTCCACCAGGATATTGAAGAACTCCTTTTCTGTATTGATCCGATAGCAGCATTTATGGATGCAGATGGATGTAAAACGGTTTTTCCAGCCAAGGCTCTGCAGGGTTTTGTCGATATCGCCTGAAGCGTCCAGAAGCCAGCTGAAATACTCAACGGGCTCACAGCCGAAGAATTCCGTGACGACAGCCTGATCTTCAGCTTTTTTGAAGATG
>JAFWKS010000303.1 GCA_017511325.1 Erysipelotrichaceae bacterium | reverse complement strand
ACAGATCCTGAAGAAGTGCACACTCAGCTTTTAAGCTGTGAAGAAAAGCTTCCTTTGAACTATCCTATTTTCGGTCATGGTCTTAACTTTGATATTGAAAGGAACACTCTTGACGACTGGTCTGTCGATCATGCGGTCGTTTTATTTCATGAAAACATGGAGACCTGTTCGATGAATACAAAGGCCGAAAAAGATTTCGGCTTTACACCGCAAAGATGTTACCCGGAAGCTTATGTAAAGATCCTTCCTTATGTATTAGGCGATGAAAAATTCATTAAGCCTGAATTCATCAGATATATGAAGATGATGAATTCCAAAGGCGTAACTTCGATCAAGGAAATGGGCTTTGATGATTACTGCGGATTTACCGATATATTGTCACAGCTTGAGAAAGATGATCAGCTTAGTCTCAGAGTTGATTTCATGTCTCAGCCGGTCAAAGATGAGATCAACTTTGAATATGGGGAGAAGATGCGCAGACTCTATAACAGCGATAAGCTTTGTTTCTCCGGCTATAATCAGATGACTGATGGTTCGATAAGCGAATTCAACGGCGATCTGAAAAAGCCATACAACGGCAAAGATTTCTGCTGCAGCATGGATATCGACTGGAAGAAACTCAAAGAAGATGCGATCGAAGCAGATAAAAGAGGCTTCCGTTTTTCTTTGCACGCCCAGGGTGATGCAGCTATCAGCAAAACGCTCGATATCTATGAACAATGTCAGAAAGATGAAAACGGAAAAGTGATCAACCGCCATGCGATCACCGATCTGGAGTTCTCCGATCCGGCTGATCTTGAAAGGATGGGCACACTGGGCGTCATCGCCGAGATCTATCCGCAGATCCAGTCGATCGCAAACCGGAAAGACAAGCTTGCCATGATAAACGAGAAGATCGGTGAAGAAAGAGGCAGATACTATTGGAACAGAAGAAAGATGGCCGACTCCGGCGTGATGATCAGTTGCGGAACTGATCTGCCTTTATTGATCGATGATATTCCACAATCGGTATATCATGCCACAGGCGGCTATTTCCCGGAGGGTGGAGAACCTTTCAATAAGCAGAACACTTTAAGTATCAGCGAACTGCTTAAAGCCTGGGCTTATGGAGGAGCCTATAACCTGGGCAAAGAAGATATACTCGGTACACTGCAGGAAGGCAAGAAAGCCGACATAGCGGTCATCGACGGAGATATCTTTAACACTCCGTTAGAAAGAGTCAGGGATCTTAAAGTTTGTCTTACTATCTTCGATGGTAAGATCGTATATGAAGGAGAATAACAATATGGCTAATGCTTATTTCATGGGCATCGATACCGGAACCAATTCCAGTAAAGGCGTTCTGATCGACGATCAGGGCAATGTCATCGCTCAATATTCAACTTCCCATTCCATGACCAATCCGGAGCCTGGTCATTATGAACACGATGCCGAAAAGGACTGGTGGGGTGATCTCTGCATCATCAGCAGGAAACTGATCGAAGAAAGCAAGATCGATCCTGCCCAGATCAAAGCTCTCGGGACCAGTGCCTTAGGCGCAGATTGTCTGCCTGTAGATGAACAGTGCGATCCGCTTCGCAAAGCTATCCTCTACGGGATCGACGCAAGAGCTGTTGATGAGATCAAACAGCTTACAGAAATGTATGGTGAGCAGCAGATAAGAAAATGGTATGGCCGGCCGCTTTGTTCAAGTGATATTATGCCCAAGATCCTCTGGATCAAAAACAAGGAGCCTGAGATCTACGCCAAGACCTATAAATTCATTACTGCTTCAACATATCTGACTGCCAAGCTTACCGGCAATTATGTAGTCGACAAGTTCCTGGGCCTGGCCAGCTTCAATCCGCTCTATGACCCTGAGACCTATCAGCCAGTTGAAAAATACTGTGCCCCGATCTGCAGGCCCGATCAGCTGGCTAAGATCCATGAAGCTACCGACATCGTTGGCTATGTCACGGCTAAAGCTGCTGCTGAAACCGGTCTAGAAGAAGGCACGCCGGTATTGACCGGAACAGATGATTCCGGAGCGGAAGCCATCAGCGTCGGCGTCGTTTCACCGGGAAAAATGATGATCCAGATCGGTTCATCCGTCTATATGATCCTTGGCACATCAAAGCTTATCGATGATGAAAGACTGTGGCGTGAAGAGTTCATCGTTCCGGGACTTTGCGATATCTCGGCAGGAACCAATACCGCCGGTTCTTTGACTAAATGGTATAAAGAAACGATCTTCCCTGATGCTTTGAAAAAAGAAAAGAAAGAAGGCATCGATGCCTATCAGGAGATGATGAAAGGCGTTGCACAGATCAAGCCGGGATGTGACGGCCTGATCACGCTTCCCTACTGGGCAGGTGAGAGGACTCCGATAAATGACCCGCAGGCTAAGGGCATCCTGTTTGGTCTGAACCTGAGTCATACCCGTGCGCACATCTATCGCAGCTGCCTTGAAGCAGTAGCCTTCTCAATAAACCAGCAGCTCAAGCTCATGAAAGATCACGATATCACGATCGATCAGATCTTCGTTACCGGAGGAGGAACGCTCAATGAAGTGTGGATGCAGATAATAGCCGATGTCTTAGGCATCAGTATCAGTTCCCCACTCGTCAATATCGGTGCCAGCTTCGGTGATGCCCTCATGGCTGCTTCCGCTGTTTCCTATCCGGGCTTTGAAACATACGACAGTCTGCTCAAATATATCAGACCGGACAAGACCTACACACCGGATATGAAAAAACATGAAATATATGAAAAATATCAGAAGATCTATGATGAACTATATGAGTCAACCAAGGTCCTGATGCATAAGATCGATGATCTAACAACAGCTGACTGAAGTTTTTTTGGATTTTTCCCTTATGAAAAAATGCCCTGACAGAGTTTGACTCCGCTTGGGGCATTTTTTCTTATCTATTGTCCATAATAGCCTCTTGGGGCATCTTCAGCTTCGGCCTGTTTTTTTGTCAGGACAGTTATATCCCTGTTTGTGGCCAATGCGCTTAAATACACATCACAGCTTTCTTCAAGATATATCGCAGCACTAAGAGCCTGTTCAAGATCTTTGCCGTAGGCCATGATGCCGTGATTCTTTAAGATCACACATAAGGCTTTAGTGGCATATCTGATCGTCTCAATGCCCATGCCTTCATCAGAACTGATCGTAAACGGAGCGACATTTACTTCATCCTTTACTTCATCGACCATCGTGGTGGAGATCAGCGGCAATTTGTCGCAGATCAAAGAAAGCGCAACAGCCTTTGGCTGATGGGTATGTATGAGTGCATTTACTTCCGGCTTGTGATTCAAAATGTAGAGGATCGCCTTGAGATCACTGGTCGGTCTTCTTTTGCCTTCGATGATCCTTCCTTCAAGATCTACGATAACGATATCTTCCGGGATCATCGTATCGTAAGCCATCGCTGACGGCGTCACCAGGACCAGATCCTCGATCCTTAAAGCGGCATTGCCACCCGACATTCTAATCAGTCCGTACTGTTCCATCTTTCTGGCCGTATCGATCAGCTCCTGTCTTTGTTTTTCGTACAGCATCATCTCTCCTTCTACCTGCCTAGTTCCTTCTCATATTTACGGCCGGTCTCAATAAAGTGATCATAAGCCTTTTTGAAATCATCTGCTTTAAATACAGCTCTGCCAATGACTACCCCACTAGCCCCTGCTTCGATCACATCTTTTAGATTGTCGTCATTTATTCCGCCATCGACCCAGATCTCCAGATCCTGGCCAAAGATATTTCTTGCCTCTTTGACTTTTTTCAAAACTCCTTTTCTAAAAGGCAGTCCCTCATGATCGGCTTCGACTGAAACAAACAGAATATGGTCGATCTGATCGTTGTATGATTCTATAAAGCTGATCGGTGTTTTAAGGTTCAAGGCCAAGCCGGCTTTCTTGCCATAACCGTGGACCTTGCTTAAAAACTCGCTGGGATAATCTAAGACTTCAATGTGGGCACAGATCAGTTCAACTCCTGCCTTTGCCAGCTCATCCACATATTCCAGGGGATTTAAAACCTCAAGGTGGGCGTCGAGCGGAACACTGGTATTTTTAGCGATCTGTTCGATCAGCGTCGTACCGAAACTGATGCCTTTGACAAAATTTCCGTCATCGATATCTAGATGGATGTGTTCAAAATCTTTGGCTTTTTCAAGCACCGATCTAAGATCCAGCAGATCGGCTGAATAGATTGATGGACTTACCGTAAACATGTGATCACCTGCTTTCCTTGCTTAAAAGGTCCACTGCCTTCAAAGCTGCTTCATAGCGTCTGTATTTTCTTCTATAGATATCCGCATATCCTTCTTGCGGTCGAAATTCTTTTCCTTCTTTGACCATCTTCTCTACACCTTCTTTCAGATCCTTGAATATATTGCAGGCAACACCTGCACCGATCGCTGCGCCTTTAGCTCCGATCTGTGAGCCGGTGATAGTCAACAGCGGTATCTGCAATGCATCAGCCATCATCTGCGACCACACTTCGGAATTGCTTATGCCTCCGGAAAACTTGGCGATCTTGAAAGAGCTTAGAGGTCTTCGCAGATTATAGACATGATGAACACTGGAGAAGACGACGCCCTCATAGATCGCTCTTACAAGGGAGGCATCATCATCACTGGCGCTGATATTGAGAAAGGCGCCCTTGGCCAAAGGATCGCTGGCGCTGGCAAACAGATACGGGACAAAGATCACGTCGGTATCGGCAGGTCTTTTTTCTTCCACCATCCTGTTACACATATCATATATCTGATCTCTGCTCAGCTTTCTTCCATAGCCGTTGATTATTTTTTCAATATACCAGCTGAAATTGCCTGCTGCTGTCGGAGTAGAATCCTCCATTAGATAATAACCGTCCATATAGGATAGCGTGGCAGTATTGGTGCGCTTGTCGTAATCCGCAGTCGCCTCCTTTGTCAGGAATTCATTTATCGACCAGGTCCCGGCTATCAGGCACAGTTCATCATCTTTCAAGATCCCGCTGGCCAAAGCGTTGGCATCGATGTCAAAGTAGCCTGCCGCTACCGGCGTGCCTTCCTTAAGTCCTGTTTCTTCTGCCGCTTTTTTCGTTATGTATCCGCCGATCGCGGTACTTTGCAATACCTTGGGAAACTTTTCGAAACATTCTTCAATGTCAAGTATCCTGAACAGTTCAGGATCATAGGCCCGCTTGTCCTGATTGAAAAGACTTGTCGAAGACGCTTCCGTCAGTTCACTGTTGACATTGCCTGTAAGCCTGTATCGAAGATAATCCTTTATCGAAAGGATCCACCTGCATCTTCCCAGTACTTCCCTCTCGTTTTCTTTAAACCAGGGTAAAAGCACTGCCGGCTGAGCTGACCAGATTGTCTGTCTCGTGTATGGGAAGAGCTTTCTTTCGATCCCTTCTTCTTTTAATCTCAGACATAGATCTTCTGCGCGGTCATCAGTAGAAACGATGATCGGATAAAACGGTCTTATCTTTTCATCTGCAAACACGAGGCCATTGCCATACGCCGTAAGTCCGATCGCTTTGATGTCTTCAGGATCGATCCTTGATCGATCGAGTACTTCTCTGATCACTTTGACATTGGCTCTCCAGACTTCTTCAGGATCACGCTGCGTAAATCCCGGTCTCGGCGTATCGATCTTCACATACGCTGATGCTGAAGCTAATTCCCTTCCTTCAACATCAAAAAGAGCACATTTGATGTCACTGCCGCCATTATCTATTCCCAGAATGTATCTCATAGTTTCTTTTCCTCTTGAAAGTATCAAGTACTTGTCTGTTTAAGATCTGATGATATACTGGTAATCTTAATTCTCTTTAAATATAACATTCATTATAAAATCCTTACAACGCAAGTGACCATATTATGGCTTATTATTTGAAGCCGACCTATCTTATAATTTAATTATGATAAACGGTATTATGATCGAGATCTGTATCGGCAATGTTCAGGATGCCATAAAGGCTTCGAAATATCCGATCGATCGTATAGAACTCAATTCAGCTCTTGAACTCGGAGGTTTAAGTCCTTCTCTGGAAACACTTAAATATCTTAAGGAAAAGATCGATACGAAGATCTGCTGCATGGTAAGACCTAGAGGCGGAGATTTTTTCTATACAGAAGATGAGCTTATGGTTATGCTTAAGGATGCGAAAAACCTTCTTGAAAGCGGAGCTGATGGCATCGTCTTCGGTTTTCTGAATGAAGACAGGACGATCGATATCAAACGGACCAGGATGATGAGTGAACTCATTCATTCTTACGCCAGGGAAGCTGTCTTCCACAAGGCCTTTGATGAACTGGACGATCTTGATGAAGGCACAAAGATCCTCATCGACTGCAAGATAGATCGGATCCTGACTTCCGGCAAGGCTGTCTATCCCGATATCCTTAAAGGCTGTAAAAAGATAAACGTATTGAATAATAAATATGGCGACAAAATACAGTTTCTGCCAGGAGGCGGAGTACGGATCGAAAATATCAGGGATGTTTTAAAGACTTCTTGTGTCAAACAGATCCATATGACATCTAAAAAAGAATTCCCGGGAAATTATCTGGGCTTTGACAGCGAGCAGCTTGAGAAGATGCTTGAGCAGATCGCTCTATTATAGGAACGGTTTTCTGATCCATACAGATGAAAAATAGAAAATACATATATTACCGTATACGTTTTGCCCTGGCAGTGATCGCAGCGGTAATCATCCTTACCGGCGTACTCAGAAAGATCGTTTTTAAACCGGAAACTCCTGTCAAGCCTTATGACTACACCAAAAAATACATGGCCTTCTATCAGTATAACTATGATGGTGATACCGCCGTTTTCTATGTGGAAGAGCTGGGCAAGATGGAAGTTCGCTTCATTGGCGTGGATTCTCCTGAAAAAGAAGAGGCAGGCTATGAAGAAGCGAAGGCCTATACCGATAAACAGCTGTCTGATGCGCTCAAGATAATCCTGGAAATGGAACCAAGAGGCGATCAGTATGACCGCTACGGCAGGCTCTTGGCATGGGTGTGGATCGATGATCAGCTTTTACAGGCCAAGCTGATAGAAAACAAACATGTGAAGATCAAATATCTTGAAGATGATTATCTGTATTGTGACTATCTTTATTCAATAAATGTGACCAAATAGATACAAAACGTTAGTTGATAGATGAAAGGAGTTGAAAATGGAAGACGAAAAGATCGTAGAACTGTTTTGGAACAGAGATGAATCGGCCATTGCGGAAACAAAAGACAAATACGGCAACTACTGTTTTTCGATCGCACAGAACATCCTGCATAATCAGCAGGATGCGGAAGAAGCAGTAAACGATACCTACCTCGGTGCCTGGAACGCCATTCCGCCTCACCATCCCCTCAACCTTGGTACTTTTATCGGTAAGATCACCCGCAGGCTCTGTCTCAACATCTATCGCAGCAAGACTGCAGAAAAAAGAGGAGGCGGCCAGCTTGCCTTATCGCTGGATGAGCTTGATGAATGTATCGCTGATGAAAAGTCTTTAAGGGACAATCTGGATGATCAGCTGATCGCCGATTGCATCGATGAGTTCCTTGCAAAGCTTAAAGACAGCGAAAGAAAAGTCTTTGTCTGTCGTTACTGGTATTTCGATTCGATCGAAGATATCGCTTCCAGATTCAAATACTCTGAATCAAAAGTGAAGATGATGCTCAAAAGAAGCAGAGACAGGCTCAGAGAACATCTGTTAAAGGAAGGAGTTGTAGTATGAAAAACAACAAGCTGGTAGATGCCATCGGCATGATCAAGGACGATTTTGTTGAAGAGGCACATACAAAAAAGAAATTCAATCTTACGATCCCGTGGGCTCTGATCGGCAAGCTCGCCTGCGGACTGGCTGTAGTGCTGCTGGTCATCAATATCATTCCGTTTGGCAGAAAAAGCAACAATGCTGCAGGAGGAAATTATGCGGCCTATCCTAGCTATGAGTACAAAAGCGATGGCTATAGCGAGTATGCATATGATGAGGAAGCAGCAGCTGGCGCCTATGCCCCAAACAGCAGCAGCGACTATCGCAGCGACAGCACCATCACCGAAAACAAAAAACTCATTCTGACTGCCAGGATGAACGTCGAAACAAAAGATCTTGATGAGCTATTAGGCAAACTCAACGAAACGATAAACAAATATGGGGCGTATATCCAGTCATCGACCGTCAACAGCAGCGGCAATTCAAGCAGACAGTATGATGCGACGATCCGCATCCCTAGCGATCAGTACAGCAAGTTCCTTGAAGAACTTAAAGACAGCGGCAATGTCTCTTACTACACTGAAGAGACTAAAGATGTCACTGATTCCTACACCGATCTTGAAGCCCGTCTCAAGTCACTCAAAGCTCAAGAAGAAAAAGTCCTGGAATTCTATAACAAGGCAGCCAACCTTGAAGAACTGCTGCAGGTAGAAGACAGGCTCTCCGAGATCAGATATGAGATCGAATATATCGAAGCTCAGATCAAGAATTATGATCTCCTGGTAGCTTATTCAACGCTGACTCTTCATGTAAGCGAGACCGCCAATTACACACAGACCAGCACCAGCTTCGGTGAACGTCTGATCAGAGCTTTCAAGAATGGCTTCCATGACTTCATCTACACGATCGAAGATATCGTCCTCGACCTGGCTTATAATATCTATGGGATCATCTTTGTAGTCCTGCTGATCGTATTGGGAATATTCCTGTACAAGAGATTCAGAAACAGAAAAAACAAAAACTGATAAAAACAGTAAAAAGAACTTTCATAGCGAAAGTTCTTTTTTAACGATTTATGAAAGTTTTCTATAACTGTTCAACACCTTTGCAGTAGGTCTGTATCACTGAATAATCATCATCCAGAACGACGATATCCGCATCGAATCCTGCTTTGATCCTGCCCTTGTGATCATCCATATTCAGATAGCGCATCGGATTGATCGAAGCTGCATCGATCGCCGTTTCAAACGGAACGAGCGCTTTTTCGACCAGGATCCTGACACCTTCGTTGACCTTCAATGTCGAGCCAGCCAGCTGTTTTCTGCCTGTGGTGATATGTGCTGATCCGTCAGGATAGATCTCTACATCCTGACCGCCGAAATCAAAGACAGAACCGACCGGATAGCCTTTGCACATGAGTGAATCAGTGACCATCACGCCATAGCCCTGTTTCTCTCTGAAGAAGATGTTGAGGGCTGCCAGAGTTGAATGGTTGCCGTCACAGATAGCTTCCGCAAATGTATCATGGCTTCTGAAAGCTGCACCTACTGCACCGTTTTCACGATGACCTAAACCAGTCATGCCGTTGTAGGTATGAGTGAAGCCTTTGGCCCCGTTGGCTAAAGCCATCATGGCAGTCTCATAACTTGTATCAGTGTGCCCGATCGAAGCGCAGACGCCGGTCTTGGCACAATATCTGATCAGAGCGAAATCTTCATCATGTTCAGGAGCTAGAGTGATTATCCTGATGATATTGCCGCTTGCTTCCTGATATTCCTTGAATTCTTCGACCGTTCCCTTGACGATATATTCTTCCGGCTGCGCACCTTTATACTTCACATCGAGGTACGGACCTTCAAAGTGTATGCCCAGGATCTCAGCGCCTTCCGGTCCCTCTTTCTTAACTTCTCCGATCTCCGTAACTGCTTTCTTTAAGGTATCGTGCGACTGGGTTAAAGTTGTCGGACAGAAGCCGCAGACGCCTTCATGAGGAAGATATCTGGCCCATTCTCTTAAGCCATCCTTGCCTCCGGCTGTCGCATCATAACCATGGAAACCATGAGTATGGACATCATAGAATCCCGGTACGATCCTCTTGTCACCAAAATCCTTATCAACTGGTTTTTCGTTATAAGCATAGACCGCCTCGATCACACCGTCTTTGATCTCGATCTGTGCAGGCATCAGTGTTGAAGCAATATATACTCTGCTACTTTGAATTATCATTTTTCGCAACTCCTTATCTACATCAATTCTAGCACAACAAATAGAGTATAATTGATAATGGTAAAGGAAACACAAATATGGCAAATTCAAGAATCATCAAAGCCAAAGACCTTAGCGGTCTGAGCATTTATCAGGATCCGAAAAGAGGAACAGTCTTCTATGATATCTTCACTAAAAAAGGTTATATCCTGACCTCCAGCGATGTGAAGACATACACGATATATACTTCGATGCTGCCGTTATGCTTCATTGTAGCGTTTGCGGCAATGTCACTGTTCAAACTCGATTATGTAGCAGCTCTCATCATCTTCCTGGTGCTGTATATCGCTGTCATGATCCTGTTTAGAGTCAAGTTCTTCTATACACTGCCTGAAGCCGTCGGTTTCAAGCCGGTTAAAAGAGACAGCATCTTTGTCTGGATGGCAACAAACTTCTCAAGAAACAGACTGATCATCCTGGCCGTCATGCTGATAGCGCTCACTATCCTGATGCCGGTATATGCCCATATGGAAAATATGAGCGGCATGACGCTTTACGGATCTTATATCGCCGCCGCTGTCACATTGATCGGCGCGATCATCAGTATAATCTCTTTAAGAGTCAAAACAAAAAACGGATACTAAAAAAGCACAAATGTGCTTTTTTAAATTATCGTTACCGCAAGTCCAACCAGTGCGCATGCCGGAAGACCTATGATAGAACCGATCAGTGACCGCTTTATGTGAAAACCGTAATCCTGATATTCCTTCATATCTTCTGTTCCTGGTATCCGGACTTTTTTTTGAATGACAGAAGAACAGGCAGTCAACGATCAGGGCATCATACCACGCAATGATCAGCCAGAGGATATATGAGATCCTAAAACCCTCAAGAAATGTTTCGGCCTTATTGAACTTCTTTATGATAAAAGCGAAGACAATGATAAACACTATGACCGCAGTTGCCTTGCGTATCAGATCCATCGTACTGAATCTTCTTTCTCTTTCAGGATAGATCCCCAGTTCTACGCATCTTTTGACGATCGCCGGCGGATAGTCGCTTAAAGCCGTCAAAGGATGTCTGATGGTGGCTGGTATGGCGATAATGGCAAAGAGTGTGACCGCGATCAGTCCTTCGATTAAAATGACCATATCTGTATACTATTTATTTGAAATAGATGTTTCCTGAATGCAGACTGTTTTCAAGGACTTTGATGGTCTGAAGAGTCAGTTTATTGAATTCCTGAGCTTTCTTGAGATCGTTGTCATTGATAAGCTTTTTAAGAACAGCATATTCATGGTAATGTCCGACTTCCGGATGCTTGTTCAATGCGTAAGTCCTGGTCTTGCCGGAATTATCTGTAAAGGATATATGCTTGAGCGTACTGCTTGCTTCATCACATCTGATAAAGCCTTTATCTCCCTGGATGCAGACATAAAGCGGTGCCTTGCAGTCTTTTGCGGCGATCGAATTGACTTTGAACTTGCCGTAATCCATGACCAGCACACCTGAAGTATCTACTTTCTTGAACATATTAGGGAAATACTGTACAGACTTCGGTGAACCAAAAAGTCCGACGACAAAATCGATGTTATAGATGCCAAGGTCCATCAAAGCTCCTCCTGCCATCTTATAGTCAAAAGCCGGAAGGATGATGCCTTTCAAAAGACGATCATATCTTGAAGAGTACTGTGAGAAGTTGAGGTTTATCATCTTTATTTCCCCTACTTCATTGAGCAATTCTTTGATCTTCTGATAATTCGGCATATGCAAAAGCGTCACTGCGTCAAAGATGATCTTCTTTTTCTGCTTTGCCAGATCGATGAGTTCCTTGGCTTGTGCATATGTGACAGTGAACGGTTTCTCCATGATGACGTGCTTGTCAGCCATCAGCGCTTTCTTTCCCGTCTCATAGTGCAATCCGTTAGGAAGTGCGACGTAGATCGCATCGATCTTTGGATCACTATATACGTCATCATTGTTCACACTGCAGTAATCGATCTTGTATCTCTCTTTGAGATCGTTGATGGCCTTCTCATTTCTTCCTGAAATAGCTCTGATATGATAGCCCTTTACAGCAGCTACTGCCTCAATAAAGATCGGAACGATGAATCCTGATCCAATAATGCCTACATTAATCATATTTTTTCCTTTCCGATGATCTTGATCGATCATTATTCTTCTTAACAATCTCATTTTACAATATAATTATTTTTGGATGAAAGATAAGATAAAAGCATTATTTATCGATTTTGATGGAACGCTGTTTTCACATACTCAGCATGACTTTCCGGATACAGCGATCAAAGCTATCGATGAAGCCCGAGCCAACGGCATTCTCGTTTTTTTGTGCACCGGTAGAGCCAAGTCCGAATTCAAACAGTTCGATCTGAGCAGACTGAATGTCGACGGCATGGTCCTTTGCAATGGCCAGATCGTTTTCGATAGTCAGGGAAATATCATTTATGAAAACCCAATCGAAGGAGAACTTAAAGAAAGGATCCTCGATATCTATATAAACAAAAAACAGCCTATCTATTTGGCAAACAACGAAGAGCTCATCCTCAATTTTGAAAACGAAACGATCCGCCGGGTTCAAAACGCCGTTTCATCACATATACCTCCGGTAAAGGAATATCATGGTGAGAACTTCTACATGGCATCAGCTTTCTATGACAATGAAGAAGAGCTGGCTTTCCTCAATGCCATGAAAGATCAAGCCGAAGTGACCTACTGGCACGTTGGTGCTGTAGACATCGTCCAGAAAGGCGGATGCAAAAGCAACGGCATCAGAAAGACTCTGGAAGTTTTGAATATTCCGATCGAGGAGACTATCGGATTTGGAGACGGAGACAACGACATCGACATGCTGAAACACTGCGGCATCGGTGTAGCTATGGGCAACGCGCCCGATTTCGTCAAGGAAGCTGCAGATTACATAACAGACGACATTGATAATGACGGTCTTTATAAGGCGTTTAAACATTTTGATCTAATTTAGGAGGCCATATGCAGTACTCATTCAAAAAAATCAATATTGAAGCACCATTCCCTACGACCCAATGCGGTCATTCATGTCAGACTAATGAACTGATCGAATTTCACGATCATCTTTATGCCAGAGTTCTTTCTTTCAAAAACGAAGAGAACTGGATCATTCACTTGTCTATGGACCTATTGGCTTTCGATCTTGAACACCGCAACATTCTGGAAAACTATCTGCGTGAATACTATAAAGATCAGCGCATCAACATCATTACTTCCACTACACACACGCACTATGCCAACAGTGTCAGAAATCCCAAATACGTAGAGTATCTTACTGATCTGTTATGTAAAGAAATGATCACTATGGAATACCGCGATGTCGAAGATGTCACTTCTTCATACCAGAGGCTCCACACTACCGCTGTGGGCAAGTCGCGTATTTCCGGTCATGAAGAAAACAATGAATATCTGTGTCTGATCAGATTCTTTGAAAAAGAAGACAACTTCCTCAATATCGTCTATTACAATTGTCATCCGACGATCCTGTTTGCCAATGTTCCATACTTCTCAGCAGAATATCCGGGTTATGTCCTTAGAAAACTTGAAGAACGCTATCCGGATAGTGATTTCAGCTTCCTTCAGGATGCAGCCGGAGATATCTCTTCGCGATTTGTCAGAGATGGACAGACCTATGAAGATGTTGAAAAACTCGGAAACGATCTGCTCAAGGATATCGAACAGCTTTTGAATAAAGATGCGGACAGAGTGCCACTCAAGCTCGACTATAAGACTGTGACTATCCCGTATGAACACGAATTCACACCGATCGATCTTTCAAAGATCAGAACAGATCTTT
>JAFWKS010000302.1 GCA_017511325.1 Erysipelotrichaceae bacterium | reverse complement strand
GAAGAGATCGAAAGACTGGAAGTATCCAACAGTGAACATCCGGAACTGCGCGAAGCTCACAAGGCCCTTGCAAGAGAAGTCATCACGTTCCTTCATGGCAAAGAAGCTTACGGCTCTGCTGTCAAGATCGCAGATACCTTCTTCAAGGGCAATCTCAAGGATCTGACCTATGATGAACTCAAGCAGGGTACTGCTGATCTGGAAAGAACGAAGATCGAAGACGGAACACCACTGATCAATACTCTGGTCAGCATCGGTGCCTGCAAATCTAACAGAGAGGCAAGAGATCTGATAAATGGATCATCGATCTCCGTAAACGGTGAAAAGGTGACGGACCTCGGCTATACTCTTAAAAAGGATGATGCGTTCAACAAGGAACTGACGATCATCAAGAAAGGCAAGAAGTACTACTACGCAGTTGAGTTCTGATATGAAAAAAGCATTACTGATATTATCACTGCTTCTGGTCTTAGGCGGATGCGCCAATGCCGGAAAAAAGGAAGCCAATGTAAATGAACGTTATGCGAACATCATTGAACTGATCAAGGAACATGAGAATTTTGCCACGACCTCGAATTATTACGATATCAGTGTGGAAATGGCCAAGATCAACGAAGGATACCGCTACTATATAACGATCGATAATCCGCGCATCGCCATGTATGATATCGAACTTCTGGCTATCGAAGAAGGTGTCGACTATATGAGCAAAATGGCGGCCAACATAGGCATTTTTGAAGAGATGCAGTACAATATGATCCCCAACCAGGCCAATTCAGCAAAAGGTTTTACCAAAGGAGTCATTGCTTCAGGCGTTTCCAGCAAGCCTGAGACTACGCTGTATATCTTCACTCAATTCAAGAATCAGGATTTCTCCAAGGTCCACAGCGAATACTTCAAACTCGATGTAAAGTATGAGACGAATTAAAAGATCACTGAAGTGATCTTTTTATCTGGTTTCCTTGAGGAATGATATGACCTCATCGATAAGTAATGGCGGTGTGGAAGCGCCTGCGGTCACATAGACTTTTTTGACATCTTCAAGATCGTTTGTATCGATGTCTTTATAGCTGTGGATGAGCAGAACTTTTCTGATGCCCTGTTCTTTGGCGATATCGACGAGCTTGTTGGTATTGTTGGACTTGCTGTCACCGACGACATACAATAGATCGCAATCCACAAGTCTGGCTATGGCTTCCTGTCTGGAAGAAGTGGCATTGCAGATCTCTTGCTGAACGATTATCTGCGGGTAGATCTGTTTCACTTTTTCGATGAGATCATTAAGTTCAAGATATGACATCGTCGTCTGATTGGTCAAAAACAGTTTCTTTTCCTTGAGATCAAGAGTTTCAAGATCTTTTTCATCTGTGACCAGGTGGATCTTGTCGGAAATGGAAAGGACTGCTTCAGCTTCCGGATGTTTCCTCTTGCCAAAGTAGATGATCTCATAGTCGTCATTTAGATAGTCTTTGATGATGTTCTGAGTCTTTAAAACATCGACACAGGTTGCATCGACATATCTGAGTCCTTTGGCTGCTGCCTTGTTTTTGATCTGATCACTGATGCCGTGAGCGGTAAAGATGATGATGCCATCATCAACTTCATCAAGCAGTTCTTCCTTGCTCTTGAAAGAATCATCAAGGGTGACTATGCCCAGCGAGGCAAGTTCTTCTGAAACGAAGGAGTTGTGCACCAGCATGCCCAGGATGTAGATCTTTGCATCAGGATTATCGGCTCTTGTCTTTTTGGCGAGCTTTATGGCGTTGACTACGCCTTTGCAATATCCGCTTGGTACGACTCTGTTAACTTCCATATCTTTATTATAATGTATGATCTAAAAACTTGGTTAGAAAGGGCTATTCTGCTAAAATTGTGCTATGGATATCAAATTGAAAGAAACGACAAAACAGTTTATCGAACTTAATGGATTCAGCGAACTGACAGCTGTTCAGGCTGAAGTTTTAAAATACACCAGTAAGAATAAAGACCTGGTAGCATTGTCCAAGACCGGAACAGGAAAGACCCATGCCTATCTGATCCCGGTCATGGAAAAGATCAATCCGGTATCGGACAAGACCCAGGTCGTCATTTCGGTCCCGACCAGGGAGCTTGCCTATCAGGTAAATAAAAACTGTCAGCTGATGAAGGAAGTTTTCCCGGATCTGCGCATCGAGATGCTGACAGGAGGCACAGACAAGAAACGTTCCATCTCCAAAATGGAAAAGACTCCGCATATCGTTATTGGTACTCCGGGCAGGATCAAGGATCTTTTTGAATCAAACGCTTTAAGAGTGGACTTTGTCCAGATGTTCATCATCGATGAAGCAGACATGACGCTGGAATTCGGTTTCCTTGAGGACATCGATGTCGTCTTTTCCCGTATGGTCAAGGATCCGGAAGTTCTTTGTTTTTCGGCGACTTTCCCGGAAGAGCTCAATGTCTTTGTCAAAAAGTATCTGAATAATCCGAAGATCATCAGAGTTGAAGATAAGAAAAGAGATCCGCGCATTAATCATGTGCTGATCAACTGCAAACACAAATCATACAAGGAAGTCGTCTACGACATCCTGCCGGGTTTCAAGCCTTATGTATGTCTGATCTTCGCCAACAGCAAGGCTGAGGCAGAAGAGGCCTATGAATATCTAAGCGATAAAGGCGTCAAGGCTTTACTGATCCATGGCGGACTTGATTCAAGAGACAGACAGAAGGCTATCAAGGATCTGCAGGCCAAGAAGTACAGCTATGTCATCGCATCCGATGTCGCTTCCAGAGGGATTGATATCGACGGTATCTCTCATGTTGTTTCAATGGGCTTGCCAAAACAGCTGCAGTTTTACATGCACAGAGCCGGCAGGACCGGACGCAATGAAAAAGATGGTACCTGTTATCTTTTATACAAGGAGACAGATCTTCCTGCAATAAAAGACCTGAACAAAAAAGGCATCAATTTCACAGCCAGGGAATTCAAGAAAGGTCAGTGGAAAGAAGTCAGCAATCCGACCAGGAAGAAACAGATCAAGACGGATCTTGAGGAAAAGCAGATCGTCAAGACTCTGCATCGCAAGAATGAAAAAGTAAAACCTAACTACAAGAAGAAGAAGAATCGCGAGGTCGAAAAGATCAAGCGCAAG
>JAFWKS010000301.1 GCA_017511325.1 Erysipelotrichaceae bacterium | reverse complement strand
CTTCTATGGTCTGCCTAGTGTCGGCGTCATCATCGATCCGTTCCCGGCGGCTGTGGTGGTCTTTTCCATAAATGAAGGAGCCTATTCGGCAGAAACGATCAGAGGCGCCTTGGAGTCCGTGCCGAAAGGTCAGATCGAAGCCGGCTACTGTTCAGGCTTGAATTTCATTCAGATCATGTGGCACATCGTTCTGCCGCAGGCTTTGAGGATGGCTTTCCCGTCTTTAGCTAATGGCTTGATCGCCATGGTCAAGAGCACTTCGCTTACCGCAAACATCACCGTCATGGAGATGTTTATGGTCACACAGCAGATCGTTGCCAGGACATATGAAGCTTTGGCTCTATATCTGGAACTTGCGTTCATCTACCTGATGTTTTCAACAGTTCTTACCAGACTGCAGACATATATTGAAAGAAGATTAAATGCCAGAGGTGACCATCGATGATCGAAATCAAAGGAATTAAAAAGAGTTTTGGTGATTTTGAGGTACTCAAAGGTCTTGATCTCAATATTGAAAAAGGTGATGTCGTAGCGATCCATGGACCTTCAGGTTCGGGCAAGACTACACTTCTTCGCTGTCTCAATTTCCTGGAGAGGGCAGATGAAGGAGAGATGATCTTTGATGGTGAAAAGATCGATATGCATGCAGCTTCAAACAGGACGATCCACGAGATCAGAAACAAGACTTCGTTTGTCTTTCAGCAGTTCAATCTGTTTTCCAACAAGACGGCGCTGGAAAATGTGACGCTTGGATTGACGGTTGCGAGGAAAATGGATAAGCAGAAGGCTATGGAGATAGGAAGGAACCTGCTTGACAAGGTGGGACTTTCAGACAAATATGATGCCTATCCCAACCAGCTTTCCGGCGGTCAGCAGCAGCGTGTCGGTATTGCCAGAGCCCTGGCTACCGATCCGGAGATAATCTATTTTGATGAACCGACGAGTGCTCTTGATCCGGAACTGATCGGTGAAGTGCTCAGTGTCATCAAGGAACTTGCTGATGAAGAGATGACGATGCTGGTGGTGACTCATGAGATGAACTTTGCGAAACACGTTTCCAATAGAGTCATCTTCATGGACAACGGAAACATCCTGGCTTCGATGCCGACTGATGTTTTCTTCAATGAACAGAAAAATGAAAGAATAAAGAACTTTATCAAGAGTATAGAACAAAAAGGAGAACAGAAATGAAAAAGATTATTGCGGTATTATTGACTTTAATTGTCCTATGCGCCTGCTCAGGCAAAGATGCGGGTGGAAACGAAACAGCTAAATCTGAACTCGATCTCATCAAAGAAAAAGGCAAGATCGTCGTAGCGATGGAAGGCACATGGCAGCCGTTCACTTATCATAACGAACAGGGTGAACTGGTCGGCTTTGATGTAGAAGTTGCCAAGTATGTCGCTGACTACATAGGCGTTGACGTTGAATATGTCGAAGGCGAATGGGATGGCCTGCTGATGGGCGTGGCTTCGGGAAGATACGACATGCTGGTAAACGGTGTCGGAGCTACGGATGAAAGAAAAGAGACTTATGATTTCTCTGATGCGTATGCCTATGACAGATCAGTCGTTATGGTAAGAGCTGACAATGAAGACATCAAGTCACTTGAAGATCTTAAAGACAAGACTACAGCCAATACGATCTCTTCAACTTATGCCGCTATCGCTGAAAAGTATGGTGCGAAAGTACAGCCTGTCGATGATCTTACTCAGACCATTGAACTATTGAAACAGGGCCGTATCGATGCGACGTTGAATGCTGAAGTAGTATATGGTGACTACATCAAGACGACCGGCGATAATGAGATCAAGATCGCCTGCTATACCGGGATCACTCAGGACATTGCGATCCCGATGAAGAAAGGTTCAAGCGAACTGGTTAAAGTCGTCAATGAAGCGATCGCTCAGGCCAGAGCAGACGGAACTCTTAAGACTCTGTCAGAAAAATACTTCGGTACAGATATCACAACTAAGCAGGACTGATCCTGCTTTTTTGTTAGAATAAAAACGTGAAAACAGGATTAAGAAGGGGAACTGTCCGCCTTGAGAAACATCAGCCATCCTGGACAAGAAACGCTGAAGAGACGATCTTTTCTCTTTCCAGGATCCTTGAAGGTGCAGCAAAGAAGATCGAACATGTCGGAAGTACAGCTGTCAGTTCGATCAAGGCCAAACCCATAATCGATATCGTGATCGGAACTGATGATTTTGAAAAGATCCTCGAAAAAGATGATCAGCTCAAAAAGGAAGGTTTTATCCTGAGACAGGACGAAAGGCCTGAACAGCTGCTTTATGTAAGAGGAGATCTAAACAGGGATTTCATCACTCACCATATCCATGTCGTTTTGTATAATTCGAAGCAATGGAACAACTATCTTGATTTCCGGGATTATCTTGATTCAAATGAAGAGATAGCCAAACGATACGAATCATTAAAGGAAGAACTCGCAGAAATCTATCCGACTGATAGGAAGTCCTATACGGAAGCTAAGAGTGGATTTATCGCAAAACTGCTTATAGAAGCAAAGAAATGGAGAGAAGAGGATTCAAAATAGTGTTTTAGAATTGAATTTTCTAAGATTATAATAATTATTAGGAACAAAGGGGAATAATTTTATGTTTTCTGTACAACATTTCATCTGGTTAGGCATATGTATCGTTTTGTTTTTTTCAGCTATCACACTGTATAAAAAGAAAAAGCCAAGTTTGAACAGAGTTCTGGATATCTGTCTTTTGATCTGCACCATGTCGGAGATCACCAAGGTCTTGAGCGTTCTGGAGATGGTTCCATCATCCAATGGCACGATCATGAGACCGTATCTGCCGCTTAACCATCTGCCTTTGCATATGTGTTCGATCGACATCATCCTCATCTACTGGGCTCGTCATACCGAGAACATGAAGACGAGGGAGAAGCTTCTGGCATATCTTTATCCGACATGCCTGTATGGTTCCCTGCTGGCACTGGCCATGCCTTCGATCTTTACTACCAGTATCAGTGTTGATCAGGCCTTTACTCATCCGATGGCCTATCAGTTTTTCATCTACCATACGATGATCGGTTCTCTTTCAGCTTTCATCGTCATGTCCAAAGAGATCAAATGGGAAAGAAGACATTATTTTGATGCGATGAAGTATCTGTTCCTCATGGCTTTCGCCTCGATCTATGTCAACTCGATCTTTGCTTCACCGACCTATGTTGACGGCAAGCTGATAAGTGTAGATTTCTGGCCGAATTTCTTCTTTACCTACAACAATCCGCTGAACATCCCGATGACCACGATGAAGCACTGGTATATCTATATGGCGATAATAACGGTTCTATCTATCGTCTTAACCTGGCTGTGTTTCTATCCTCTGATAAGAAAGAATAAAGAAAAATAGATCATTCAAAAGAAAAAAGGCGAGATCATCACTGATCCGCCTTTTTTGCTGCCTCTTCTCTTTGTCTTGAGATCTCTTTCCAGGAAGGGATCGTTTCGATGATCCTGGTCATGTCTTTCATGATGAACGGGATGTCGATGTTCTGTGGGCAGATCGATGCGCAAGCTCCGCATCCGATGCAGGCTGATGGCAGACTGCTTGGATCGACTGTATCCAGCCACATGATTGCATTGGTGCTAGGCATCGTTTTGATCTCGTTGTAGGTCGCGATCATCTCCGGGATGCTGATGGACATTGGACAGCCTTCGGTACAGTAACGACATTTTGTACAAGGGATTGAATCCTTGAGCTTTTCTGCTATCTGCAGGATCAGCTGTGTTTCCTTTTCATCAAGCGGATCGTTTCTGTTGAATGTTTCGATATTTTCCTTAAGCTGTTTCATATTTGACATTCCGGAAAGAATGACGGCATGCCCCTTCTTGCTTAAAAGGAAATTGAAAGCCCAGTCAACGGCTGTATCATCAGGTCGTAACTGTTTCAGCTTTTCGAGATCTTCATCGTTCAGATTTGCCAGTTTACCGCCTCTTACAGGTTCCATGACCATGAATGGCAGATTTCTGCTGTTGAGCAGTTCAACTTTCTTTTCCGCTTCCTGCAATGTCCAGTCAAGATAATTCAGCTGGATCTGGCAGAAGTCGAACAGGCCCGGATGTCTGTCCAGGAACTTTTCAAGATTTTCTGCCTTGGCATGGCTTGAGAAACCAAGATATCTGATCCTTCCTGCTTCTTTCTGCTTTACAAAGTAATCGATGATGCCCCATTTAGGATCTTCATAGACAGTCATGGAGTTTTCATAAACATTATGCAGAAGGTAGAAATCAAAGTGATCTACTCCGACTTTCTTGAGCTGTTTTTCAAAGATCTCATCAGGATGATACTCGCTGGCGATCTGGTGACCCGGATATTTGTCAGCCAGATAATATGAGTCACGCGGATATCTTTTTAAAGCCTTGCCGATGACTATCTCGGATTTTCCTTCGTGATATGGATAAGCTGTATCGAAATAGTTGATGCCGCTTTCGATGGCATAATCGACCATCGCGAATACTTCATCTTCATCGATGCTCTTGTCTTCCTTGACCGGCAGTCTCATGCATCCTAAGCCCAGCTTTGATAATCTGATGTCCTTGAAGTTAAAATAGTTCATTGTTCAATAATTCCTTTCAGTGCCGTGACGGCTTTCTTTATGTTTTTCATCGAAGTGGCAAGATTGATCCTGACCCAATCGTTGTAGTCTTCATTGAAGGTTTCTCCTTCATTGCACAGGAGTTTACACTTATCGATAAGATATTTTGCGGCAGATTTATCTTTGTTGTATTTTCCAATATTGACGAAGATCAGATATGAACCCTCCAGGTTGCTTATTTCAAAGTATGAACTCAGCTCCTTATAGAAATACTGATAGTTTTCAAATACGACATTGCACAGTGAATCCAGCCATTGCTCACCGTAGATATAGTTGTAATAGGTTGGAAGGGCATTGAATACATTGACCGATCCAGTATGATGCTTTTGCTGGTAGGAAATGAATTTTCTTAGTAACTTCCTGTTCGGTATTATCACGTGGCAATGAGAGAAGACGGCCAGTGAGAAGCTTTTTGAAGCGGCAACAAGCGAGATCATCTCATTCTGATATTTCTTTAAGGAAAGAGCAGGAATGAATTTCTGATCCGGCATGATGATATCGGAATGCACTTCATCAGAAAGGATCAGGACATGATATCTGTGACACAGGTCAAACAGTTCTTCCAGTTCGCCTTTTTTGAAAACGCGGCCGACGGGGTTGTGCGGTGAACACAGCATCAGCATCTTTACCTTTCCGCTTTTGAATTTTCTTTCAATGGCCTTATAGTCGAAAGTGAAGTATCCGTCATTGTCGATCATACTTACTTCGACAGGTTTCCTGGCGCACTGTTTTATGGAAGCCTTGAAAGGAGGGTATAGAGGTGTGTTGATCAATATGCCATCGCCTTCATTGGTCAAGGCATATATCACCTGATACATGGCATCAACAGCACCCTTGGAGAATCGGATCGTCTCTCTTTTATACTCAACATCGTTTCTTCTTTTGTGCCAGCTGATGAAAACGTCATAGTAGTCTTCTGACAGATTGCCATAGCCGTAATCGCCTTTTTCAATGAATTCCTTCAGCTTTTCAATGACTCTTTCATCGTCTTTGAAATCCATGTCGGCGATCCACATCGGCAGGCAGTTCAGCTTTCTTCCCCGCTGCCATTTGATCGTATCAGCTTTTCGTCTGTCGATATAG
>JAFWKS010000300.1 GCA_017511325.1 Erysipelotrichaceae bacterium | reverse complement strand
TTCCGCCATGAGGAGCCATCAGTGTGCAGTTGAAAGCCATAGACATTGCACCAGCAACGGCTGAACCGGCAATACATGCAGGCAGGACGTGGATCGGGTCAGCAGCAGCGAATGGGATCGCACCTTCTGTGATGAATGAAAGACCCATGATGAAGTTTGTTGGACCTGATTTTCTTTCAGATTCCGTGAACTTGTTTTTGAATAAGATCGTAGCTAAAGCGATGGCGCAAGGAGGAACCATACCGCCGATCATGACTGCAGCCATGATATTGTAGTTGCCGGCAGCGATGGAGGCAACACCGAAGACGTAAGCAGCCTTGTTGAAAGGACCACCCATATCGATCGCCATCATACCGCCAAGGATCGCACCAAGCAGGATAGAGTTGACACCGCTTAATGAGCCTAAGAAATTGTTCAAGCCGCTGTTGAGAGCACCAACGATCGGTTCGATCACGAAGATCATAGCCAGACCGATCAGAAGCATGCCGAATAACGGATAGATCAGTACCGGTTTGATACCGTCAAGTGATTCAGGAATGACTTTATCTGAAACTTTCTTGAGCAGATTTACCAGATAGCCAGCCAAGAAACCGGCAGCCAAAGCGCCCAAGAATCCGGATTTGCCGGAAGCAGCGATAGCACCGCCGACAAAACCGACAGCCAGTCCCGGACGATCAGCGATAGACATGGCGATGAAACCAGCCAATACCGGAAGCATGAAGCCAAAGGCTACGCCACCGATCTGTCCTTTAAGAAGCTGAGCCAGAGGTGTAAGACCACCGAAATTGGCACGCTGTTCAGCAGTCAGTTCATTGATATCGAAGGCCATGCCATCGACAAGGAAGGCTAAGGCGATCAGGATACCGCCACCGACAACGAATGGCAGCATGTGTGAGACACCGTTCATCAGATGCTTGTAGATCTGGTGTCCACCTGCTTCAGCTTTCTTTTCCTTGACAGCGTTGTTTGCCTTATATACGGCTGCAGTGCCGTTTACTACATCATCAAGCAGTTCGTCAGGCTTGTTTATGCCTTTTGAGACCTGACATTCAACGACCTTCTTGCCATTGAATCTGTCCATCGGTACATTGGTATCAGCTGCGACGATGATGCCGTCAGCCTTGGCGATCTCTTCATCAGTGAGAACGTTCTTGGCACCGCCGGAACCTCTGGTCTCAACCTTGATCTGATAGCCTCTGGCTTTGGCGGCCTTTTCGATAGCTTCCGCAGCCATATAGGTATGAGCGATACCAGTCGGGCAGGCTGTGACAGCCAGGATCAGATGATCACCGGTAACATCTTTTAATACTTCAACAGACTTCTTGGCGTTGCTTTCATCTTTTTCCTCTTCAGCCTTGTCGATGATCTTCAGGAATTCATCAGCGTTTTTAGCACTCTTAAGATCCTTGACGAACTTTTCATCCATCAGCATCGTTGCCAGTTTGGACAGGATATCCAGATGAACATTGCCGGAAGTCTCCGGTGCTGCGATCAAAAACAGCAGATCGACAGGATTGCCGTCAAGAGCTTCATATTCGACACCGCCATCAATGCTCATGGCAGCAAGGCCTGGAGCCTTGACACCGGAACATCTGCCGTGCGGAATGGCGATACCGCCGCCTACACCAGTCGTTCCTTCTTCTTCTCTGGCTTCAACAGCCTGAAGATACAGCCCTTTGTCAGAGATCTTGCCCCCGGCATCCATCAGATCGACCATCTGCTTCAAGATGTCTTTCTTGGCTGCAGGTTTCTGCTTTAAGGCAATGCTTTCCTTTGACAGTAAATCAGTAATTTTCATTGTTTTTCTCCCCATGTTTTTCTATACAGTTCAATGACATCGTCATTTGTTGCCAATTCTTCCTTAAACGCACTAGCGCTTCCGGTAGCCAGGCCATATCTGAAGGCCTCATCATAATCCTGATACTTGAGATAGCCGTAGATGAATCCTGCGACCATCGA
>JAFWKS010000299.1 GCA_017511325.1 Erysipelotrichaceae bacterium | reverse complement strand
TGCCTGCTACAAAGCTTGAGATACAGGAAGCAGAAGAAGAAAATATAACAATAAACAATTCATGGGGTCCAAAAGAGATCACCCTGAATACTGATGGTTCAATTAAAGATGTCGTATTTAAGAAATGCGTTTCAACGATGGATGAAAACGGCAGATTCAATCCACAGTATGATGAAGAAAATATCACCATCGTTCCGGCTGACTATGTCATCTTTGCGATCGGACAGTCTATCGACTGGGGAGATCTGCTTGATGGAAGCAAGGTCGAATTCTGGCATGGAAACTATCCCGTAGCAGATCAATTGACCTATCAGACAGCTGAACCTGATATTTTTGTCGGCGGTGATGTCTATACTGGTCCAAAATTCGTCATCGATGCGATCGAACAGGGCCATCAGGCCGCTGATTCTCTACACAGATTCGTTCAGCCTGGTGCCTCTATGACTATCGGCAAGAACAGAAGACAGTTCATCATGCTGGATAAGGACAACATCGAAGTAAATGATTACGATCATGCCGGCAGACAGTATGAAGGCATGGATGAATCGATCGATTACAGGAACTCTTTCAAAGATGCACATAAAACTCTGACTGAAGAACAAGTAAAGATCGAAACATCAAGATGTCTATCGTGTGGCGCATCAGTTGTCGATGAAAACAAATGTATAGGCTGTGGTGTCTGCACGACCAAGTGTGAATTCGATGCGATCCATCTTTTCAGAGATCATCCGGAAAACTCGACGATGATCAAATCAGAAGATAAATTCAAGGCTATTCTTCCTTACGCCGCAAAGCGGGCTATAAAGATCAAATTCGGTCCAAAGACTATAGAAGAAAAAGAATCACAAAGAAAGCATAAGGAATGGAAAAAGGCCCAGAAGGAAGCAAAAGTCAATGCATGAACTAGGTGTCGTCTTTCACGTCATTGATGATATTCAGGAATTATCCGCTCAGAATAACGTCAAACACGTCAATAGTGTTACCCTGCAGATAGGTACCGTTTCAGGCATCATTCCAAGCTATCTTGAAGACTGCTGGAACTGGGCTGTAACCAAACATGAAAACATGGAAAACTGTAAACTGATCATCGAGAAGATCGAGGCCATCACCTATTGTGAAGACTGCAAAAAAGAATACAATACGATCGTTTACGGAAAGAAATGTCCCTATTGTCAAAGCGAAAATACCTATCTGCTTCAGGGAAATGAATTCATGATAAAAGAAATGGAAGTCATCTAATGACTTCCATTTTTCAGATCTTCAAGTATTGCAAGGAACAGTCTGATACATGGCTCAACACTGCTCAATGACATGTATTCTTTTTCACTGTGGGCATTGGATCCAAATGGTCCCATGCCATCCATGATGATCGGACATACCTCAGCAAGATGGTTGGCATCAGATAAGCCTCCCCTTTTACGCTCTTCGAATTTCATACCCATATCTTCAGCGATCTTCTTTACTCTTCTTATATATTCCCAGCCTTTTTCGCTCTGCACCCACGGATCAGTTTCATAATAATTGCTTATAACAGTTTTGCAGCCCTTTACAAACGGTTTTTTCGCCAGAGCATTGACACTTTCGTAGATACGTTTTTTCTCATCTATCGAGTTATATCTGGCCTCAAATTCGATCCTGGCGTAATCTGCGACCTGATTTACGACATTGCCTGCATTGGCTATGCCGATATTGACAGAAGTCTGCTTTTCTTCATCTTTTAGTTTAGCTACTTCACAGATAAAATGTCCCATCTCTTCAATAGCCGACGCGTTTTCGTGTTCAAAAATATATCCGGCATGAGCGGCTATACCATAAAAATCGATCGTAAAATTGCTTTTGCCTTTTCTTTGAAAAACATGGCCGGAGCCATTATTCTGACTGGATTCCATGACAAAGATCCTGGAACATTTCCTGCCTATTTCTTTCAGCAGCTTTTTTGAATACTTGCTGGAGATCTCCTCATCAGGATTGTGGACCATACAGATGTTCAACGATCTGTTGACATCTTCAGGAAGGTTCTTCGCGATATGCAGCATTGCCAGATCACCGTTTTTCATATCCTCGACTCCTGGTCCATAGCATAAGTCCTCGTTTCTTGTAAAAGGACGCTTTTGGACAGTGCCATCAGGAAAGACCGTATCCATGTGTCCAATAAACATGACATCGTAATGTTCTGCTTCACAGTTGACGATTTCCAGAAGCGGACCGACTTCATCGGCAATGTGATGTCTTT